>CALXFL010000057.1 GCA_944387515.1 uncultured Clostridia bacterium | reverse complement strand
GATACTCGGCATTGTTCAGAGCGGACATATTCATGAAATACTGGTCGATCATGCCCAGAGAGCCGAAGGCCGCCACATAGGAAGTTTTCTGGGTAGTACCCTCAAAGGTAATCCGCTGTCCCAGAATGGCGGTGGGATAACTGCCGGTTTCCGCAGCAGTCACATCCCAGTTTTCGTCAGCATCGTTGGGTACGATGACAGCGCTGTCATAGGTCTTGAACAGGACCTTGGTATAACGGTTGCCGGCATTTTCCCAGAGCTGCTCCAACGGGCGAGAGTTGACCACCAGCAGAGGCGTATCAGTTGTAATGCCCTCAGTGTAGGTCTCATCGCCATACTCCTGAAGCAGGCAGTAGGGGCTCATGTAAATATGGTTCATATCCGTCTCGGTAAGGTAACCCGCTCCAACACCGATGCCCCATTCCTCCAGCAGAGCCTCCAGAATGGGAAGCTCCGGCTGAGAAGCGTCAGCAAAGTAGTAGAGAATCTTGCCGAAGTTGCCGTCATTTTCCAGGAAATCGCTGATCTTCTTGGCCTCGGCCTCGGTAAGATCGATGGTGGGGGCAGCCAGGATGGCAATGGTGGCCTCCTCGGGAATCTCCTCGGTCATCAGGTTGGTCTCGGTGGTGAGATAACCATTGGAACCCAGGGTAGAGGTCAGGTCGTCAATGTTGGCGGTCTCGGTGGAGCCGTATCCGGTCAGCACGGTGACGGTCATGGGATTGGCGTCGGTGACGAACATGATGGCACTGGTCATGGCCTGCTCCGCCTTGGAGGATTTGATGCTAGAATTTCCATATTGGTCAGTACCAATATTGAAAAGATCGTAGGCATCCAGCACCTGGTAGCGGTCGTCACAGCTGACCACGATGTCACCATAGGCCAGATCTTCCTTGGGATAGTTCTGAACAAAGGTGGGATCGGTGTAGATGTCCACATAGTTGACCTTGATCTTGTCGGAGTAGAGGGCATACTTGTTGATGACCTCATTGGCCTGATTCCAATAGGCGTTGTTGCCGGCAAAATCCTCTTCCTTGGCCAGAACATTGATGGAGATGTTCTGCTCCACGCCCTTCACATATTCGATGGACTCGTCAGAGAGGGCAAAGATCTGGTTATCGGTCAGGTCGATGTTCATGGGAAACCGCTCAACCAGCAGGCCCACGATCAGGTTGACCAGCACCACCAGCGCCACAAAGCCGATGGTCATGGCGGTGGCCAGCGAGCCGTGCTTAAACCGGCGGCTGGCGAAAATATTCTTCTTCATGGTTACAAGTTTCCTTTCCCGGTAGATTTACTCAGCTCCAGCGTCTCTTTTCCAACACCCGAACGGTGAGGAAGTTGAAAACCACCGCTACGCTGACAAAGAAGAGGACGGTTCCGATATTGAGAATGCCGGTTGTCAGTTCAGTATACCGGGTCATAAAGGAAAGGCTCTGGAGAAGGGTGCCCACAAAGCTGAAGGCGGCGGGCAGCATGGTGGCAAAGCTGTCCATCATCAGAATGAACATCATCACAGCGAAGCTGCCGACAGCGGCGATCATCTGGTTCTCCGTCATAGAGGAGATGAACAGGCCGATGGAAATGAGGGCGGCGCCCAGAAGCAGTGCACCGAAGATGTTGCCGATAACGACCATCCATTCGGGAGAGGCAAAGCCCGCCAGAATGAGGGCATACACCACTGTCACCGAAAGGGCGATGGCGTACATGCAGAGCGCAGCCAGGAACTTGCCCATGACCAGGCCGGTGAGGCTCACCGGAGCGGTGAGGAGCAGCTGGTCGGTTTTCTGCTTCTTCTCTTCAGAGAGCAGCCGCATGGTCAGCAGCGGCACGATGAAGAGCAGCACGGTAAACAGGCCGCTGAACACATAGGTAATGTCTGTGGTGTTGGAATACAGCACGCTGTAAAAGAACAATCCGGAGAAGAAATAAAAGACAGCCAGGAAAACATAGCCGATAGGAGAGGTGAAATAGGAAGAAAGCTCCCGCTTCAGAATGGCCATCATACTTCCCCACCTCCATTCTCAGTAGATTTTTCGGCGGCTTCAGCCGCTTCTGCCTCCTCCACGGCGGACTCGTCCAGGGAAACCACGGCATGCTCTGCCCGGTTTTCCAGGGGAACTTCGCGGGGATCGGGCATCGGGCCGTTATCCGGCTCGTCCATGTCCACCGGCTGGTCAGAGGTCAGCCGCAGGAAGATATCCTCCAAGGTGAGCTCGGTGGTCTTGAGACCCAGCAGCGGCCAGTTACGCTCCGCCAGCCGGGCAAAGAGGTTGCGGCGGATGTCGGTGTCCTTCTGGGCTTCCAGGGTGTACTCGTAAACCCCTTCTTCCTTCATGCCGTGGCACTCCACCGACTCCATACCGGGCAGGGAGGAAAGCAGCTTCTCCACCTCGGCCTCGGGGCCTTCGATCCGGGCGATGTACCGGAAATCCTGGGTAAGGGCGTGGGAAAGGTGGTCGGCGGTGTCGTCTGCCACCAGCTTGCCCTTGTTGATAACGATCACCCGGTCGCAGACCGCCTGCACCTCAGACAGAATGTGAGAGGAGAGGATAACGGTGTGCCGCTCGCCCAGGGTCTTGATGAGGCTGCGGATCTCGATGATCTGCTTGGGGTCGAGGCCGACGGTGGGCTCGTCCAGGATCAGCACATCGGGATTGCCCAGCAGGGCCTGAGCCAGGCCGACACGCTGCCGGTAGCCCTTGGACAGGTTCTTGATGATACGGTTCTGCACGTTGGTGATTTTCACCCGGCGGCAGACATCATCAATGTGGGGTTTCATGGGCATCCGGACCTTTTTCAGCTGGTAGACGAATTCCAGGTAGGCCTGAACCGTCATATCCAGATACAGGGGAGGATGCTCGGGCAGATAACCAATCCGCCGTTTGGCCTCCAGGGGGTTTTCCAGAATATCGAATTCCCCGATGCGGGCTTCGCCGGAGGAAGAGGAAATATACCCCGTCAGGATATTCATGGTGGTGGATTTACCGGCGCCGTTGGGCCCCAGGAAACCCAGGATTTCACCCTGGTTTACGGTAAAGCTGATGCCATCGACGGCCCGCTTATCACCATAGACCTTGGTGAGGTTTTTTACCTCGATCATGCCAAAAACTCCATTTCTGAAAAATCTATCAACAGCGCAGCTTTCGGCCCCGCACAGGCATTGCTGAAGGCGGCGCAATTGGACAAAAGGAAACCGCCCGGCTCCCGAATATATGGCGGTAACCGGGGGTTCATGGATATTTTATCAAAAATATACAGGGAAATTGTAAACAAAAACTGAAAAAGCATGGGATATATTCATAACGATGGGTTGCTTGATTGAACAAACCATTCAGGATGCCGGCTCGCAGCTGATGCTGGAGACCTCAGAAAAGGTCAGCAGAAAGGCAAGCTCCTTGGCCGTCAGATCCTGACGGGACCGGAGCAGGAACTCGCAGCCCAGGCTGCCGTCCTCCTTCCTGTCGATGCGGCTTTCCAGAATATGTACCCGGTTTTCTTCCAGATGTGCCGTCACCCGGCTGACTACATCCGCTGGTCCCTGCACCGCAAACCGGAGCCGGTTGGTGACCATGGCGTCTGCACCTACCCGGAAGCGGTGCATGAGAATCTGAAAGATGGCGATGACCGCCGTGGTGAAAAGGCCCAGCATAAACATTCCCGACCCGATGGCCAGGCCGATGCCCGCTGTGGCCCAGATGCCGGCAGCAGTGGTGAGGCCCTTGACGGTACTCCCGTGCTTGAAGATGACACCGGCGCCCAGAAAGCTGATGCCGCTGACCACCTGTGCTGCAATACGGGCGGGATCTGCGCCCCGGGTGCCATGGAAGACGGTCCCGGCTGCATCGGTCAGATCCGCAAAGCCGTACTTGGAAATAATCATCAGCAGCGCCGCCGCACAGCAGACGATGATGTGGGTGCGGATACCGGCTTCCTTGAGCCGGCGGCTCCGTTCGAAGCCGATGCAGGCGCCGCAGAGGCAGGCTGTGAGAATTCTGGCAAAGAAGTCCAGCTCCTGAATCATGGTGAACTGACTGTTGAGATACTGGGTAAGGGTAGACATCTTTTTTCCTCCTTGTCTGAAATTGGCCGCACACATCCCCCATCGGGGAAGAGCGGGCAGCCTGCATGAGGAAAAATGTCCGTCTGCCCCGGCCGTCCCGGATGAGACGGGGATGCAGCGTCCTTGAATATGCCAAAATGGGGCCAGAGCGGAATGCGAAGCGCTGCTGCTCTGCCTGCCACGGAGAAAATTCTCCCAAACCCCATGAAAAATAACAAAGCGCAGCCAGTCGTTCAGGAAAGCTGCGGAAAACCGGCTGCATGGCGGACGGCCTCCGGAATTTCCCGGAGCAAAAAGCCGCCTTTTTTCAAAAGAAACTGAACAGACAGTCAGATGCCGGTTCAGTAACCATCATTATAGCATAATTCCCCATCTTTCGCAACGAAAAAAGGATAATTTCTCATTTCTTTCCAAAAAAGAGATATGTATTTTTTCATATGGCTATTCCTACAATTTTTCCCGGCGGGTTTCTCCCTCTTTTTTCTTTCCCCACGGTTGCGGAGCGGGCGTTCCTATGGTATACTATACTTATTAAATTATGCCCGCTCCCGCGGGTTTCACTGTATCAATATTAAGGAAGGGATTCAGCACCATGAGAGGAATCTATTCATCCGTCACCGACATCCGCCGCAAGGTCTTCACCGAGGTGGCACGCCTGGCCTATGAGGGCGGCGACTACTCCCGCATTGAGGAGCTACCTTACAAGATCATCCCCGGTGAGATTGCCACCTACCGGGACAGCATCTTCCTGGAAAGAGCCATTGTAGGCGAGCGGCTGCGTCTGTCCATTGGCCTCCCCCTCCGCCCCATGGACGAGCATGCCCCCGTTTCCCAGGGCATCAACGAAAGCGCCATTGCCCAGAAATACTACGATCCGCCCCTGGTGAACATCATCAAGTTCGCCTGCAACGCCTGCCCTGAAAAGCAGTACCGGGTCACCGACGGCTGCCAGGGATGTCTCGCACACCCCTGCAAGGAGGTCTGCCCCAAGGGCGCCATCTCCATCGTTCACGGCAAGTCGGTCATTGACCAGTCCAAGTGCGTCAAGTGCGGCCGCTGCAAGGACGTCTGCCCCTACAACGCCATCATCAAGCAGGAGCGCCCCTGTGCTGCTGCCTGCGGCATGGACGCCATCAGCTCCGATGAGCTGGGCCGCGCCAAAATCGACTACGACAAGTGCGTCTCCTGTGGCATGTGCATCGTCAACTGCCCCTTCGGCGCCATCTCTGACAAGGGCCAGATCTTCCAGCTGATCCAGTCCATCAAGCAGGGTGACCGTGTCATTGCCGCCGTGGCTCCCGCTTATGCCGGTCAGTTCGGCCCCAAGGTGACCCCCGCCAAGTTCAAGGCCGCCATGCAGGCACTGGGCTTTGACAACGTAATGGAAGTGGCCATCGGCGCTGACTTCTGCACCATCGAAGAGGCCAAGGACTTCCTGGAGAAGGTTCCCGCTGAGCAGCCCTTCATGGCAACCTCCTGCTGCCCCTCCTGGTCGGTTATGGCCAAGAAGGAGTTCCCCGAGTTCGCCCCCTATATCTCCATGACCCTGACTCCCATGGTCTGGACCGCCCGTATGCTGAAGAAGCGGCATAAGAACTGCAAGGTGGTCTTTGTAGGTCCCTGCTCCGCCAAGAAGTTGGAAGCCAGCCGCCGCACCGTCCGCAGCGACGTGGACTTCGTCCTCACCTACGAGGAGCTGATGGGTATGTTCCAGGCTAAGGGCGTGGATCCCGAAAAGATCGAGGTCACCCCCGAGCAGATGGCTGAGGAGAATCCTCTGGGCATCGCCACTGCCGATGGCCGCAACTTTGCTGTCAGCGGCGGTGTTGCCAAGGCTGTCGCTCATGTCATCGAGGAGATGGATCCCACCAGAGAGGTGAAGATCAAGGCCGCTCAGGGCCTCAGGGAGTGCAAGAAGATGCTGCTGGAGGCCAAGAAGGGCATGTATGACGGCTACCTGCTGGAAGGCATGGGCTGTCCCGGTGGCTGCGTAGCTGGTGCTGGCACCATTCAGGCTGTCAACAAGGCTGCCGCACTGGTGGGCCTCTATGCCGGCAAGTCCAAGCATGAGGGCGAGCCCCTGACCATCGCTTCGGACAACAAGTACGCCATCATCGCTGAGCTTCTGGACTGATTTTCTCAATCCCTTACGGTATCATGCCGGAGCTCCCTCACGGGGCTCCGGCTGTGTGATTTACACGGTGCTTCTGCGCCGGGCGAGGAGGAATTTTCATGAGCGACAAAAACTTTGACCTGATCACCTTTGGCGAAATCATGCTGCGTCTCTCTCCCCCCGCCAGCGAACGGCTGGTACGGGGCGAGATCTTTGAAAAGCAGGCCGGTGGCGCTGAACTGAACGTGGCCAGCGGCGTTTCCCTGCTGGGCCTGCGCACCGGCATCATCTCCAAGCTCCCGGACCATGAGATGGGAACCTACATCAAAAACCGGATCCGCTTTGTCGGCGTATCGGACGACTACCTGATTTACGACAGCGAACCGGGCGCCCGGCTGGGCCTTTACTACTATGAAAACGGCGCTGCGCCCAGAAAGCCCAGCATCGTCTACGACCGGGTGGGCGCTTCCATCAACCGGATCTCCCTGGACGAGATTCCCGAGGAGGTCTACCACAACACCCGGATGTTCCACACCAGCGGCATCAGCCTGGCCCTTTCGGAAAACTGCCGCGCCGTGGCCATCCAGCTCATCAAGAACTTCAAGGCCGGTGGGGCGCTCATCTCCTTTGACGTCAACTACCGCGCCAACCTCTGGGACGAGGACACCGCCCGGGAGACCATCCAGCAGATTCTCCCCTATGTGGATGTGCTGTTCATTTCGGAGGAATCCAGCCGCCGGATGTTCCGCAAGACCGGCGACCTCTCCGACATCATGAAGAGCTACTGCGCCGAGTACGGGGTCTCCATCGTGGCCACCACCCAGCGCACCGTCATCAGCCCCAAGAAGCACAACTTCTCCTCCACCATCTACGACAGCCGCACCGACCGCTTCTACACCGAACCGCCCTATGAGGCCATCGACGTAGTGGACCGGGTAGGCAGCGGCGATGCCTATGTGGCCGGCGTGCTGTTCGGCCTGCTGAAATACGAGGATGTGGAGAAGGCGCTGCAATTTGGCGACGCCACCAGCTCGGTGAAGAACACCATTCCCGGCGACCTGCCCTCCTCTGATTTCAAGGAAATCCAGCGGATCATCCGCTCCCACCTGGCCGACGGCCCGCAGAGCGAGCTGAACCGGTAAACAGAAAGGCCGTACCTCAAGCGGGTACGGCCTTTTTCATGTCCTGCTGCTCACAGTGCGTATTCATCCCGCAGGCTGCGGACTGCCTTGGGGAGAAAATCCGCCATCAGCGGAATATAAGTGACGGCAAAGACAACCAGACTGACGCCCAGAACCGCCTTTTTGGCTTTGGACGGCACCAGAAGTCCCAGCACCACGCCCACCGCACAGAGGCAGAACTTGACCAGGGCGAGCATCCGCCAGTCACTCTGCTGGATGTAAGCATTTGCGGCAAAAATCAGTTTTTTCATTGGAAAGCCTCCTTTTATACGATACTGAGTCGGCGCAGTGCAAAATATATGTACCTTCACATGAGCGAATCAATATCTTTTATATAGTGACATCTGGGAAAGTTTGAGCATCCCCAAAACTTTTTACCTGCATTGCTGCCTTTTTTGGCTGTTCGCAAAACCAGCTCATGCCCACACCAGGGACATACCCCTTTGGCTGCATCCTCTGGCAGAGGGTGATATTTTTCCCTCAGCTGCTGAATATGCAGATCCTTTTCGGCAACATCGACCTCTGTAAGCGGCAGTAGTTTGTCATATATGCAATCTATTTGGTCAGGAGAAAGCTTCTGCCCATCCATTTCCGCCCGATGGGCGATATCCTCCAAAAGGCTGGACTGATTGAGGACATGATGGCGTTCACTGGTTACATGAATTTGTTTCAAGGTACAATGGTTCCCAAACACAATATAGGAATAAAACGGAAGAGATTCCTCCTGCAAAAAGACCTTCAACCATTTCATGTGTACCGCATTTTGGATCATCGGGTTGAGAAACCTTATTTTCTTGGATCCGCCTCTCCTATCGGGCAGTGTTTGTGTCCAGTATGTCTGATTTTCAGCGCCAAATATCCATCCGCTGAAATTCTTTGATTCCAATACATAGATACCGGATTCATGTAAAAGGATGACATCAATCTCTGTTTTTTCACCATTTTCTTTCGGCACATAGCAGTTAACAAGAAAGCGTTTATACCCTGTCAAATCCTGCAAACACTCATAGATCTGCGATTCCCCGCCAAGGCCCCTGTGGCTGAAAACATCCTCTTGCGTATGCTGCGTTTGGACATCGTAGTCTGTTGGCTGATTTTCCTTTTCTTCCTGCTTATATTTATGCAGCCTGCGGACAAGAATCCATATAACCGCAGCGACTAAAACGGCTCCGCAAAATATAAGGCCCAGAAGCATCCAAAGAGCATTCATATAACATCTCTACTTTCCTTATATTTCCAGCATACCACAAAAGACTGCCTCCTGCAACAAAAAATCCCTGAATCTTACTTGTATTTCCAGTTCAATTGTTGTATGCTGAAAGCAGCAGACAAAGGAGGTTTTCATCATGAAACTGGGCATCATTCGTTGCATGCAGACGGAAGACTACTGCCCCGGAACCACCGATTTCCGGGCCGTGCGGGAAAAGACCGGCGCCTTTGCCGGAACCGAGGAGGAGATCGTGCTCATTGGCTTTGCCAACTGCGGGGGCTGTCCCGGCAAGCGAGCTGTGCTGCGGGCCCGGGAGCTGGTGCGCCGGGGCGCTGACACCATCGCCTTTGCCTCCTGCATCCAGAAGGGCACCCCCATCGGCTATCCCTGCCCCTTCGCCAAAAAGATGAAGGAGCTGATCGCCACTGATCTGGGCGAAGGAATCCGCCTGCTGGACTACACCCACTGACACCAAAACAGGCACAGAAGCCGCTCTGGTTTCTGTGCCTGTTTGTTTTCAGAAAAATCAGTAAGCAGCTGCCTCGCCGGTCGCTGCCGACTTGTAAGCCGCCTCCATCAGCCGGCTCAGCGCCACGGCATCCTCCACCGGGAAGGGCATCGGCTTTTTGTCCCGCAGGCACTCCACAAAGAGGGGCGCAGGCTGGGGCAGATCGAGGCCATATTTCTCAGCGGTGATCCGCTGAACACCGTCACCGGTGTTGAGGAAGATCTCACCGGGGAAGAAGTCGTTTATCAGGATGCTGCCGCCGGTGCCGTTGACCTCCACCGAGAAGGGACACCGTTTGGAAACAAAAGCGGTCTCCGAGGTGGCGACAGCGCCGTTTTCATAGTGGAGCACCGAGATGCAGTTGTCATCAGCACCCTTGCCGGTCATCTCACTGAACACCGAGGTGACGGTCTGAGGCGCTCCCAGCAGCCAGAGACAGAGATACATGGGATGGGCGCCCAGATCCATCATGGCACCGCCGCCGCACTGAGTCAGATCAAAGAAGCTGTCAGGCAGCCAACCGGAGGAAGCGCCGTCATGGGCATCCCGCACCCGCAGGTGGGTCACCTGACCGATGACGCCCTCATCCAGCATCTTCTTCAGGTAAACCAGACGTCCCTCGGTCCGGCGGCGGAGGGAGATTTGGAAGGGCACACCGGTCTCCCGGATCACCGCAGCGATCTCTTCCGCTTCTGCTGCGGTAAAGCTCAGCACCTTTTCGGTGAAGACGGCCTTCCCTGCCCGGGCAGCGGCGGTGATGACCTCCTTGTGCATCCCAGTGGCGGTGCAGACCGAAACGGCGTCCACATCCGGCCGGGCCAGCACCTTCTCCAGCGAGGGCTCGTAGTCGCAGCCCAGCTCCGCAGCCCATGCTGCGCCCCGCTCGGGATCCTCGTCCCAAACTGCTGCAATCTTCACATCTGGCAGGGCCGCCAGCTGCTTGGCATACCCTTCTGCATGTACATGCCATTTGCTCAACAAGGCAATTCCGATCATGTTAAAACCTCCCAAAGCCGGCCCTCAGGACCCGGCGAAATCATCTTCATCATAGCACATCCTGCCGCAAAAGAAAAGACCAAACCGGCAGAATTATCCAGCCGTCATCCGCAGAAAACCGCAGCAGCCCAGCTCCTCGTCCAGCGTAAAGCCACAGGCCCGGTAAAAGGCCAGATGCTCCGGCGTGGCATCGGTCATCAGCACAGTCTGATAGACCGATGGATAACGTGCCACTGCCGCCCGCAGCAGCGCAGAGCCGATGCCCTGCCGCTGATGGGCTGGGTTCACCAGCAGGTCCTGAATATACAGAATCGAAGCACCGTCTCCCACACACCGGATGACGCCCACCAGCCGTGCACCTTCCCAGGCCCCCAGAATCAGCAGCGAACCCTCCCAGGCCTTTCGGAGCATCTCCGGCCGGCGGGTATAGTTCGTCCAGCCCACGCTTTCATACAGGGCCAGAATCTCCTCTTCCTTCTCATAAAGGCATTCTTTCAGTTCCATGAAAATTCCTCCCAAAATCATGTGGTGTTCCATACCGGCACCCTGCCATCATTCTGAGGGGCAAAGATGCCTTATCTTGTCCGTAACCGCATCTCTTTGACCTCCTGCTGCTTGTTGTTTTCATGGTAGCACGGCGCTTCCCTTCTGTCAACGGCTGGACAAATGCTGTCATCTCTGCTATAATGCTTTACAAAAGCAAAGAAC
>CALXFL010000056.1 GCA_944387515.1 uncultured Clostridia bacterium | reverse complement strand
GAACAACCCTCTTGATTAAAAATATTTTTTCCAGCCCAAAGAAAAAACCGCCCGGAGAACCGGACGGTGAGGCCATTTTCCAGAAAGGAGGGCCCAAAATCTGAGGGATTGCGGCTGAAGCAGAACAGAGGAGAGCCGCCGCTTTATAGAATAGCACCCGCCGGGGTGGAAATCGGTCGAAATCTGTCCCCTTCCCCCAGCTTTTTCCAAAAAATCAGTGGGCCGCCGTGCTGCCGTCCAGCCGGACGATGCAGCCCCGGGGGCAGAGGGTCACGCACTTGCCGCAGCCGGTGCAAAGGCTGTGGTCGATGACGGCATGATTGTCTACCACCTTGATGGCGCCGGCTTCACAGCCCCGCTCGCACTTGCGGCAGCCGATGCAGCCGTTTTTGCACATCTTGATGGTTTCCTTAGCGTTAAAGTGGCTGGAGCAGATGACCTCCACCGGACGGGAGGCGTCGAAGACCTCGATCAGGTGGTTGGGACAGGCCTTGGCGCAGGCGCCGCAGCCGGTGCACTTCTGCCGGTCCACCACGGCCACGCCGTTTTCGATATGGAGGGCGTCAAACTTGCAGACGGCCACGCAGTCCCCCAATCCGAGACAGCCGGCGGTGCAGGTTTTCTTGCCATTGTAGAGCATGTTGGAGGCGGCGCAGGACAGCGCGCCCCGGTAATCGTACTTGTCGGTGACGGCGCCGCAGACACCGTTGCAGCGGACGGCGGCCTTCAGCACGGCCACCTCCCCTACTTCCACGCCCATGACAGCGCCGATGCCCTTGGCAGCGGCGGCACCGCCGGGGATACAGGCGGTGAGGGGGGCGCCATTTTTCACCACGGCCTCGGCGTAGGCGTCGCAGCCTGCATAGCCGCAGGCGCCGCAGTTGGCGCCGGGAAGGGCCTCCCGGACCTGGGGAATCCGCTCATCCTGCTCCACGGCAAAGACCAGGGAGAACACCGACAGGAGCACGCCTGCCAGCAATGCCAGCAGGGCAAAGAGCAAAATGGGGATGAGAATTTGCATACTGTCTTCCTCCTGTCAGCCGAAAAGATTTTCCACCAGCCCGCTGAAGCCCATGAAGGAGGCTGCCACGATGCCGGCGGCCACCAGTGCGGCGGGAACGCCCTTGAACATGGCGGGGACGTCGGCCACTTCGATCCGCTCCCGGACACCGGAGAAGAGCACCAGCGCCAGGGTGAAGCCGAGACCGGCGCCCAGGGCGTTGACCAGGGCCTGACCGATGGTGTCGTATTCAATATTCAGCAGGGTGACGCCCAGCACAGCGCAGTTGGTGGTAATCAGGGGCAAGTAGATGCCCAGCGACCGGTAAAGGGGCGGCAAAAACCGCTTAATCAGGATTTCCACCAGCTGGACAAAGAGGGCGATGACGAGAATAAACGCCATGGTATTCAGGTACTGGAGCTTCTGGGGCACCAGCACCAGCTTGTAAATGGGGTAGGTCAGGGCGGTGGAGAGCACCATGACGAAGGTCACGGCGGCACTCATGCCCAGCGCCGACTGGGTCTTTTTGGAGACACCGATAAAGGGACAGATGCCCATGAATTTGGAGAGGACGAAATTGTCCACCAGAATGGCGCTGAAAAGGATGGCCAAAAGCTCTTTCACTGGTCAGCACACTCCTTTCCGCCGCAGGCTGCCCGGGAGGGACATCCCTCACAGCCCATCTTCTTTTTGGAGATCCGGTAGCCGGAGAGCTTGTTGACCACCGCCACCATGAAACCGAAGACCATGAAGCCACCGGCCGGCATGGTAAAGAGGGTGATGGGCTCCAGGACACCGAAGGTCAGGTCGATGCCGAACCAGCTGCCGGAACCGAGGATCTCCCGGATGGAGCCGATGGCCACCAGGGCCAGGGTGAAGCCCAGGCCCATGCCCAGGGCATCTGCTGCCGAAGCCGCCACCGAGTTCTTGCTGGCGAAGGCCTCGGCCCGGCCGAGGATGATGCAGTTTACGGTAATCAGGGAGAGGAACACGCCCAAGGCATCATACAGGTCCGGGACATACACCTGAAGCAGGAAGCTCACCAGGGTAACGAAGCCGGCGATGATGACGATGAAGGCCGGCAGCCGCACCTCGCCGGGAATGACCTTTTTCAGCAGCGAGATCACCACCGAGGAACCCAGCAGCACGAAGGTGGTGGCCAGTCCCATGCCCAGGCCGTTCTGGGCCACGGCTGTGACTGCCAGGGTGGGACAGGTGCCCAGCAGCATGACCAGCACCGGGTTTTCCCGGATCAGGCCCTTGAGAAATTCTTTGGTAAAGCTCATGCCAATGCCCCCTCCTTTTCCAGCGTCTGGTAGATGGAAACTGCGGTCCGCACACCACCTATAATACCATTGGAGCTCTTGGTGGCGCCTGCGATAACGTCAGGCTCGCCGCCCTCCCGGATGGTGTCGGCCACCTGCTGGTGGAACTCCTCATTGGCGCAGACCTTGTCGCCGATGCCGGGGGTTTCCGCGTTCTTGATGACCTTGACGCCCACCGGCTGGCCTTCGGTGTCCAGGCCCACCATCATGGTGATGCCGTCCGAGGCATAGCCCTTGCTGACCACCACCAGCGCCGTACCGGCGCCATTGTCGGCGGTGTAGACGTAGAGCAGGCTGTCCTCCATCTCCTCGGTGGAGGGAGTGACGGTCTTCTGGGTGAGGTTATCGGCCTCAGGCAGGGCGACAGCGGCATATTCGGCCAGCTGCTCCGGCGTATAGCCGGCGTTGGCCACCTTCTCCACCCCCGCCAGGTTATAGGTGAGGGCCAGCGCCGCTGCCACCAGCGAAGCGATCAGCACCAGCACCAGGGTGGGACGGATGATTTGCTGATAGATTTTCATGCGGTTTTCCCTCCCAGCGGTTTTTTCATGGTCAGCTTGTCGATCTGGGGTGTCAGAATGTTCATCAGCAGGATGGCGAAGGAGACACCCTCGGGATAGCCGCCGTAGAGTCGGATCAGCACCGTGATGATGCCGCAGCCCAGGGCAAAGATCACCTTGCCCTTGGTGGTGGCGGGAGAGGTGGTGTAGTCGGTGGCCATGAAGATGGCGCCCAGCATCAGGCCGCCCGCCAGAATCTGCCGCACCGGGTCAGCGCCCAGCAGGCCGGTCAGGACAAAGACGGTACCGATGTAGCAAAGAGGAGTCACCGGGCTGATGACCCGCCGAAAGACCAGATAGCAGCCGCCTATGAGCAGCGCCAGCGCGCTCACCTCGCCCATGGCGCAGGTGGACTTGACGCCCAGGAACATCTGAAGCAGGGAGGATGTCTCTGCATCCGCTGCCATCCGGGCCAGCGGTGTGGCCGAAGCGATGGCATCCACCGCCAGGTAGTCCCCCGGCACCGACCGGGCGGTCATATAGCCGGAGAAGGAGGCCAGCAGGATTACCCGGGCCGCCATGGCCGGGTTGGCAAAGTTCTGTCCGATGCCGCCGAACAGCTGTTTGACCACCACAATGGCGATGAAGCAGCCAAAGATGGCCACCCACAGGGGGATGCCCACCGGCAGGTTCAGCGCCAGCAGCAGGCCGGTGACCACGGCGCTCAGGTCGCCGATGGTCTGGTCCCGCTTCATGAGCCGGCGGCAGAGGAATTCCAGCAGCACCGAGCTGCCCACGCAGACCGCCGCCACCAGCAGCGCCCGGCCCCCGAACAGCCACGCCGCCACCGCCAGCGCCGGCAGCAGGGCAATGACCACGTCCAGCATGATGCTGCGGGTGGTGACGCTGCTGCGGGTGTGGGGGGAAGGCGACACAATCAGTTGATTCATTCAGGTCAGTCCTTTCGTTGAAGGGTGGGATAACGCCTTATTTCTTCCGCAGCAGGCCCTTGGCCAGCTGGTTTTTCTGGGCCAAGTGGCGCTTGGCGGGACAGACATAGCTGCAGCTGCCGCAGTTGATACAGAGGTTGACCTTGAGCTTTTTCAAAGTCTCCTCGTCGACCTGGTCATAGGCCCGCTCCAATGCCGCCGGCATCAGGTTCATCGGACAGGCGCCGATGCACCGTCCGCAGCGGATACAGGCGGTGGTGGGAGCGAACTCCGCCTCCTTCTCGTCCAGCAGCAGGATGGCGTTGTTGTTCTTGATGATGGGGGCATCCAGCTGATAGACCGCCATGCCCATCATCGGGCCGCCCATAAGGACCTTCCGGGCCTTTTCCATCTCCACCCCGGCAAATTCCAGCAGGTAGGAGATGCTGGCGCCCAGGGGCACCCGGACATTCAAGGGCTTTTTGACAAAGTTGCCGTCCACCGTCACCCGCTTGTGGGTCAGGGGGCGTCCGGTCTGGACATACCGCCAGAGATTGGCCACCGTCGTGATATTCATGACAATGACGCCCTTATCGGCGGGGATCTCCCCTTCCTCGATGATGCGGCCGGTGGTGTTGTAAATCAACACCTTCTCGGCGCCCTGAGGGTAGAGACTGGGCAGGGATTCCACCCGGATGTCCTCCCGTCCGGACAGCTTGCCCGCCAGCAGCTGGATGGCCTCGGGCTTGTTGTCCTCGATGCCGATGTAGGCCCGGGAAATCCCCAGACACCGCTGCACCAGCTCGACACCGGCGATGATGTCATCGGGGTATTCCATCATTTCCCGGTAGTCGGAGGTGATGTAGGGCTCACACTCGGCACCGTTGATGACCAGCGCGTCCACCCGGTCAATGTCCTTGTAGGCCAGCTTGATGTGGGTGGGAAATCCTGCACCGCCTAAGCCCGCCAGACCGGCTGCCCGGGCTGCCGCCACCAGAGATGCCTGGTCATGGACCTCCACCGGCTGGGACGGGAACCACTCCTGCTCCCCGTCCACCTGGATGACCACCTGCTTCTCCACCCGGCCGCCTGCCGCCACATAGTCCTCGATGGCGGTGACGGTACCGGTCACCGAGCTGTGGACCGGCACCGACATGGGGGCGTCGCTGTCGCCGATGAGCTGGCCGGTGAGCACCCGCTCCCCCACAGCCACCACCGGCTGGCAGCCGGCGCCCATGTGCTGAAGCAGGGGGATCTTCACCTGGGAGGGCAGGGGGAGCTCCACTGTGGCTGCGTCCTTGGAATTTTTGAAGTGAAAGAGCTTCACGCCGCCTAGTTTTAACATAGGGATTCTCCTTATCACAGATTTGTGCGGAAATCCGCACCGGGCTGCCGGGAAGGTCCGGAAAAAGCGCCGCTCCCTGAAACTGTCAGACGGCCAAAGCCGTCTGACGTTATAGGAAAGTTGCGCTTTCTGAGCCAGACCAGACCCAAAGCCGCCCGGCCGGAGACACACCCGCAAAGCCGGAGGCCGGATCTGCGGGTCTGCCGCCGGTTACCGCCGGGGCGGGCGGATGCGCCGGAGGGCTGGCAGGGTGGCGCGGGTGAGCACCGCCGTCACACTGCCCATGACGATGCCGGACAGGGCCAGCACCGGGCTATAATAGAAGACGCTCCAGCTGCCCAGCAGCAGCGCTGCCGCCAGCAGCTGTCCCAGATTGTGGGCCAGCGCCCCCGCCATGCTGCGGGTGAGGATGGACAGGCCGGTGCGGCTGACCAGCACCATGACCAGCACCGACAAAAGGCCGCCGCAAAGGCTGATAAACCCCGCCGCCGGTCCCCGGGTCAGCAGGACAAAGCCGGATTTCAGCACCGCCAGCAGCAGTGCCTGTCTGCCGCCCAGATAGGAGACGGCATAGAGGATGACCAGATTGGAAAGGCCCAGCCGGACGCCGGGGGGCAGCATGGGCAGGGCGGGCAGCATCCCCTCCGCCAGATTGAGCACCACAGCCAGGGTCAGCAGCATCCCCATCCGGGCAACCGTCCTTGTTTTCTCCTTCAACCGCATCCTCCTATCGGGCGATGATATCGGGGCCGTCACTCTCCCCCGCCACCACCAGCCGGGTTTTGCGGGGCAGACAGACCGCCATCTCCCCTGCTTTCTCCAGCCAGCCGGTTTCCTCACAGACCTTGTCCGGGCAGGTGGCGTCCACAAAGCGGACCTTGCCGTCCTCCACCTGAAAGCAGACGGTGGGATCCTCAGCCAGGGTGTAGCGGCCGTCCTCCGACAGGGAAAGAGTCATGGCCAGGGTGCCGTCATACCAGACCTCAGCCATGGCACCCTGCTCCGCCGGGCGGGATAATGCCCACCAGACCAGACAAAGGGCAACCACCCCCAGCAGAACGCCCCCTTCTATCCACCGCTTCCGGGTCATGATGCCAGGGTGTAGCGGTCGCTGGTGAGGGCAAAGGCATCCTTCAGGCTGGACGAACACCAGATGCGGTTCTGGTTATCCACCGCAATGACGGCGTAGTCCTGCTCCTCCAGATGCTCCTTGACGGTATCCAATCCCGACATAAAGAGCCAGGTGGAGAGACAGTCGCAGCGCAGCCCGTCCTCCCCGATGACGGTCACCGCCAGCAGGTCGGTTTCGGCGGGATAGCCGGTGGCGGGGTCCAGAATGTGGTGGTACCGCTTGCCGTCCTGCTCAAAGTACCGCTCATAGCCGCCCGAGGTGCAGATCACCTTGTCGTTCATGACGAGGGTGCCGTAATAGTCGGTGGCGCTGCCCAGCGGGTCCCGCAGGCCGATGACAAAATCCTCGGTACCGCCGTCCTCGGTGGGCTTCTGACCGGTGGCGGCCACATTGCCGCCCAGGGAAATCAAGGCGCCCTGCACACCGCTTTCCTGATAGAGCTTCAACACCTGCTCGACACCATAGCCCTTGATGGAAGCGCCGAAGTCCAGCGCCACACCGGGCCGGTCCAGGTAAACGGTCAGGTTTTCGTCATCCATCGTCACATTTTCCATGCCCACATAGCTGAGGGCGGTGCTGATCTGATCAGCAGAAGGAACCGAAGGAGACTCCCCGCCGATGTCCCACAGCTTCACCAGCGGGCCAATGGTGGGGTCAAACACCCCGCCGGTTTCAGTGGAAAAGTCCATGACCTGGCGGAGAATGTCGTATTCCGCCGGTTCCAGTGTCACCGGCGAAACGCCGGCCATGGCGTTGATTCTGCCGGGCACCGAATCCGCCGACCAGGCGCTCCACTCCTTTTCCAGCTCTTCCAGAAGGGCTGCTGCCTGGGGAATCAGCTGATCCGCACCCTCACCGCAGGTCTTCTGGCTGACATAGGTATCCATGATGAAGTCCTCGCCGGTATAAATAATTTCCGGTTCGGGTATACTGACAGCAGCCTGCTGCTGCTTTTTCTGAACCAGCATCCAAAACAGGACACACGCCGCTGCCGCTGCTGCCAGCGCCAGCACAATTCTCAGGGCTTTGATAACCATTCCTCCTTTATGGAGTCTCCCGGCGGATACAAGCCTTCCCGCCGGACCGCTCTCTTTCAAAAGGCTGGACTTTTTTCTGAAAATTATGCAGAAAACGGCCCTTCCTTTTTCCGGCCGCCTGATTTCGCCGGCCGGGGCACACAAAAACAGCAAGGCTATACAATTCATTCTAGTATCTTTTGCAAGATGTGTCAAGGCAAAATAATTGGCAGTAATGCTACGCATACTTTACCGGATAAAAGACTGACACGCAAAAGAAGGAAAGGAGCAACCTCTCTTGAAAAAGTCAATTACCACCCTGTCAGCAGCAGTGCTGGCTTCCATGATGCTTGCCAGCTGCGGTTCCGACGGCTACCGGGACGGCACCTACCGGGCTGAGGCGAACCGCTACGACGACCACGGCTGGAAGGAATACCTGGTCCTGACGGTAAAGGACGGCGCCATCACCCAGGCGGAGTTTGACGCCGTCAACGCCGAAGGTGTCAAAAAGACTGAGGACGCCGGCTACGAACAGGCCTATCTGGACGCTGACCTGGGCACCTGGCCGGCAGACACCGCCCAGCGGCTGGAGGAAGCACTGATCTCCACCCAGAAGGCCGATGAAGTGGATACCGTGGCCGGCGCCACCTGGTCCAGCAATTCCTTCCGGAAGCTGGCAGCGGCACTGGAAAAACCCATGGAAAAGGGCAGCCGGGAAATTGTGACGGTGGATCTGTCAGACAGCGATTCTTAATGGGATCAGCCTGACGGCAGATAACAGAGAACCGGCTCCAATGCCGGTTCTCTGTTTTGCCTTAAATGGCAAAAGACCCCCGCCGGCAAGCCGGCAGGAGTCCTTTGTCAGAGAGAGAAAATGGGAGTAGTCAGGCAAAGTAACAGGCTGATTAGCCCTTAACTGCACCAACCATAACGCCCTTGACGAAGTACTTCTGAAGGAAGGGGTAGATCGCCAGGATGGGCAGGGTGGTAACGATAACGACGGCGTACTTGATGGTATCAGATACCTGCTCAACGTCGACGGCGTTACCGGCAGTCATGTTGCTGGTGTCGTTTACGATCAGGATCTCACGCAGGATCAGCTGCAGGGGATACAGCTCGCGGTTCTGGATGTACATCATGGCGTTGAACCAGGAGTTCCAGTGAGCAACACCGTAGTAGAGCACCAGAACGGCCAGAGTAGCCTTGGACAGGGGAACAAAAATCTTGAAGAGGATGGTGCCATGTCCAGCGCCGTCCAGCTTAGCAGATTCCTCCAAGCTGGCCGGGATGCTCATAAAGTTGGTTTTGAGGATGATCATGTTGAAGGTGTTCAGAGCTACCGGGAAAATCAGCGCCCAGATGCTGTCAAACAGGCCCAGAGAGCGGACATTCAGGTAGCCGGGGATCATACCACCGGAGAAGAACATGGTGATCACGATGAAGATCATGGCAGCCTTGCCGATGGCCTGGTCATTTCTGGCCAGGAAGTAAGCGCCCAGGCAGGACATGATAATGTTCAGGGTGGTGCCCACGAACACGACAAACAGGGTTACCATATAGCCCCGGGGAATCATGGCATTCCGTGCTACGGCAGTGTAGGCTTCAGTGGAGAAGCCGGCAGGCCAGAGCAGCAGGCCCTGATGCTTCATCAGCTCAACACCATTACTGAAGGATGCAAACAGCACGTGCAGCATGGGGTAGAGACAGATGATCATGATGAAGAGCATGAACACCACGTTGAAGGTATCAAAAATCTTTTCACCGGCAGTTGTTTTGATTTTATTCTTGTTAGCCACAGTGTCCCCTCCTTACCACAGACCGGTTTCGGTAGCCATGTAGCTGATCTTGTTGGCAATCAACAGAATAATCAGGTTGATGACCGAGTTAAACAGACCGATAGCGGTAGAATAACCGAAGTCACTCTGCAACATACCGATACGATAAACATAGGTGGAAATAACGTCGGAGGTATCATAGATCTGGGAGTTATACAGCAGCATGATCTTTTCGTAGCCGACGTTCATCATGTTACCCATACGCATGATGAGCATGGTCATGATGGTGGGAACGATGCCAGGCAGGGTGACGTTGAGGGTCTGCTGCCATTTGTTGGCGCCGTCGATACGGGCGGCTTCGTAAAGCTCAGAGCTGATGCCGGTCAGGGCAGCCAGGTAGATGATGGAGCCGTAGCCGACTTCCTGCCAGATACCGGAGATGACGTACAGGGGAACGAAATATTTTGGTTCGCCCAGCATGGTCACCTGGGGGAAACCAAAGACGCCCAGTATCTGGGTGATAACACCAGTGTTCTTGGTGAATTCCCGGATCAACGAACAGACAACTACCATGGAAATGAAGTGAGGCATGTAGCTGATGGTCTGAACGACACGGGAGTAAGCCTTGCTCTTCAGCTCGTTCAGCAGCAGCGCCAGAATGATGGGCGCAGGGAAGCTGAAAATAATCGAGGACAAGCTGATAACCAAAGTATTCTTAATGAGCCGCCAGAAGTTACGGTCATTGAAGAACCGGGTGAAGTTGTCAAACCAGATCCAATCATTCTCCCAGAACTCCAGGCCCGGCACATAGTCCATAAAGGCGATCAGGGCGCCGTACATGGGTTTGTAGCAGAAGAGGATGTAGTAAATGACAACCGGCAGGAACATGAGGTAAAGGATGGGATTGGAGGTAATATCTCTCCACACCTTGCCCCAGAAAGACAGCTTGACATAAGGGGTCCTCAGGTTCATCTCGGCGACGGACTTTTGCGATGCAATCTTCAACAGAATCCCTCTTTTCTAACAAAATACAAAAAGGTAAACAGTACCTAGAACGGCCAGTCGAAAAACCGACCAGCCGTTCTGGATGGAAAGGAATCAATTATCTGTTGTTGTATCTCTCCAGAGCAGCGTTCTGGATTTCCAGTGCTCTGTCAACGCCGATGTTCTTCATTTCCTCTACGAAGACGGACTCAAAATCATCGATGGAGTTTGCACCGGTGATGGCGCCGATAGCCCATTCAGCCAGCCAGGTATCCATGTTGGTCTTGATGGTGTTGTATTCCTTGGACTCGTCCTGAGTAGGAGTGACAGGGGGAACCTGATACTTCTCAGCTTCGGTCTTCTTCCACTCGGTTACAGCGTCCTTCTGAATGTCCATCTGCATGTACTGCTCGTAGTACTCGATTCTCTGGACGAAGGGACCGTTGTATACGGAACGGGTGTACTGACCAAGCATCTGAGCCATGGTCTTGCCCTCACCAGGATTGGTGATGGACTCTTTGTAGGTGGGATAGCCGTCAACCATATCGTAGGACTCGCCTTCGATACCGAAGTTGTAGAGCATCTCGCCTTCCTCGGTCCAGCCGTAGTTCAGGTAAGCGTAAGCAGCTTCCTTGTTCTCGCTCTTGGCGGAAACACCGGCAACCTGGTAGTTGGTCATGAATGCGAAGTCTCTCTGGCCGAATCTGGACATCTTGCCCTCTTCCAGGCTGGGATATACAACGCCCATGAAGCTGGCATCGGGGTTGATCTGCTCCAGAGCAACCTGGAACACGCCGATACCGGAACCAGCATAACCAATAGAAGC
>CALXFL010000055.1 GCA_944387515.1 uncultured Clostridia bacterium | reverse complement strand
ACGCCCTGAAAACCAGTGGCGGCCATATTGGTGAGGACAAATTCAGTTTCAGTGGCGATCCGTTCCCGGAACAGCACACAATGACATCCAAGTTTCATGATGCATACACACCTTTCTGTATGAGAATCAAAGGTACTTCAGCAGATGGTTCCGGGATTTGATCAGGCCTTTCTGAATCTTTTCAATGGAGCCGCACCAGACGGGGTCTTCATGTTCAATGCTGATGGTGCCATCGAAGCCCTGTACCTGGAGATCCGAGATAATCCGGGCCCAGTTGAGTTCACCCAATCCGGGGAGACGGTAACGGTACCAGGTATTGTCGTATTCCTTGACACCTTCGCCGTTGTCCACGGGGTGGTCGAAGCGGTGAATGGTGTGGAGGATACCGGTTTCCCGTAGCTTTTCCCAGAGGATTTCACAGTCCTTGCCGTGAACATGGAAGAGCTTTTTGCTGAATTTTTCTACTATGGGGTAGGGATCGATCATCTGCCACACCAGGTGGGAGGGGTCAAAGGTGAGGCCCAGGTAGGGGGAGTCCAGCTTTTCAAAGATCCGCTCCAGCATATAGGGGGAGATGGCGGTGTTAAACATCATGGGGCAGAGCTCAAAGGCCAATCGGATATTTTTGGCTTCTGCCAGCTTCACCAGGGGAGTGAAGATTCGCACCACATCTTCCAGGCAGGATTCCGGATCGTATTTCAGCACATTTCCGTCCACCACAATCCGGTCAGTAATGCCGGTGGTGCAGACCACCTGCCGTGCACCGGTTTCTGCGGCAAAGGAAATCCGATCGGTAAGATTTTTCAGATGGGCCTCTCCTTCCTTGGGATCCAGGAAGTTCCGGCAATAAATAAAGGTAGAGGGGCGGATCCCCGTTTTCTCTGCCACCCGGTCAAAGAGTGCCCGGTCCAGCGGAATGGAGGGGCCAATTTCCAGATCGGTGAACCCGTTTTCAATGGCCCAATCAGCCATGGCTTCCAGATCGTTGAGCCCGGCCCAGGCAAAGCAGTTGGTGATAAATCCCAGCTTCATAGGTGCCTCCTTATCTGGCTACAACGGTGCGGCCTTCTGCGGCGGCTTTGGCAAAGTTATCGATGAGCTGCTGGATGTACAGGCCACGTTCCAGATCACGGACCGGCTTCTTGCCGTTCGCGATGCAGTCAGCGAATTCACAGATGACACCATAGTGGGAAACGCCTTTGGTGCCCTCGCCCAGATATTTCTCAGGGATGGGAACCGGAGTCATGCCAAACTTGATTTCGGTCTGTCCAGGTACCGGCGCATTTTTCAGCATCATGCCGATGGTACCAGCGGGCCATTTATCGCTGTTGGAGATGGAGCCGTTTTCGCCAACGATTTCGAACTCAGCGCCAGAGAAATTGATGCGGCTGGTCATAAAGGAGAACATTACGCCCTTGTCGGTGATGGCGCAGAAGGTGGCGGTGTCATCATTGGTAACCGGTGCCTTCCGGTCAGATTCCTTTTCACCGGCTGCACTGGTGGGATCGATGACATACCGTTCCGGAATGGAGGTAACGGTGGTGCCGGTGAAGGTTACCATCTCACCACACTGTTCCCGCAGCATCCAGTCAGACAGATCCAGCATATGGGCGCCGAAGTCTGCCAGAGAACCGGTGCCAGAGGTTTCCTTTCTCATCCGCCATTCCAGATAGACCTTTTCAGAATCGGCAATTCGTCCGCCGCCGCCGTGATGGCGGATAAACCGAATCTTGCCCAGCACGCCGCTGTCAATGATCTCTTTCATGTACTGAACAGCACACTGTTCCCGGTAGTTGAAGGAGGTCATGGCTACCAATTCGGGATGTGCCTTGGCGGCCTCTACAGCCTTCCGTCCGGTTTCTACATCGGTGGAGAAGGGCTTTTCTACCAGCACATGCTTGCCGGCTTCCATGACCTTTACAGCCATGTCAGCATGGAAGCAGTTGGGAATACAAAGGCTGACGGCATCTACCATGGAGAAAAACTCTTCCAGGGTTTCACAGGCCTTAACTCCTTCAATTTTGTGCTTTTCGATGAATGCTTGGGAACGTCCCGGCAGGATGTCATAAAAAGCGGTTACTGTGGTTTTATCGCATTTCTGATAAGCGTCATAGTGAGATTTGGCGATGCCAATGGTAAAACCGGTACCGATGATACCTACACGAATCTGTTCCATGAAAATGCCACCTTTCTGGATAGAACAAAATCAAATTTGTGTGTATGTGTGTAAAAGATAAATGATTACCAAACGAATAGTGAATTAAACGTTTAAGCAAATATATTATACGCCCTACAAATTGACGTGTCAAGCATTTTGCACAAAAAAATAGAGTATAACATAAAAAATAAGTAAATAATTAGAAATCAAACAATTTAAGTAGAAAAAATCTTAGAAATTCAATTATGAAACTTTATCATAAAACCGCACTTTTCTAAACGTTTGCTTATTTAAATAGCATTATTTTTTTTGATATTGAAGATTATAACTATTGATTTCAACAATATAAAATGATAAAATAAACACACATGACACAGTAACTGTGTGTTTCTGATGTTGGCTGTTGTTTTCCTGTAATCTGGCAGGGATGACTTTTTCTCTTGACTTTTTTTGTTCAATCCGGTAGGGTAAAAGGAGAGACAGAGGAGCGTGTTTATGTGAATAAAAAAGTAACCCTGCGGGATGTGGCACAATTGGCCGGCGTTTCAGTGGCGACAGCCTCCTATGTCCTGAACCGCAGTGAAAAGCAGCATATCTCCAAGGAAACCCGTGCCAGGGTACGGGATGCGGCAAGACAGCTGAATTATATGCCCAATATGTCGGCAAAGTCTTTGAAATCCAACCGCAGTGCCTGTATTGGCGTGGCCATTGACAAGGATGTGACGATTCCGCGGTATGCCCAGGCGCTTCAGGGAATCCGCCAGGTTTTACAGGAGTCGGGCTATCAGTTGATGCTCTGTTCAACCCAGGTCCTGCGGGGAGAATATCCCGATTATATTACCAGCTATTTTGCCCGAACCATTGATGGTGTGATTTATATCGGTGCTGATAACAAGGGCATTCCTTCCCGGATGCGGGAGCTCATCCTGAGGCAGAGCATTCCGTTGGTGGCCTTTGACTGTGGCGGTGATTCCGACATTGTTTCGGTAGATCTGGACTATTTTGCCGGCGCCCGGGAGATGGTACTCTTTATGATGGAAAAGGGGCTGCGCCGGATTCACTATCTTCGTCCCGGTTTTGACAACCGGCAGGAACGCCTGCGGGAGCAGGGTGTGCTGCGGGCTGTCTTTGAACATCCTGAGGTGGATCTCATCCTGCACCGGCTGGAATTTTATCATGGCAGGGCCAATATGCAGATCTTTCAGAATAACTTTTCCCAGGAGGAAAAGGAGCGCTTTTATGAATATGCTGCTTCCATCTGGAAGTGCGTATCTGGCTTTCGGGAGGATCTGCGGGACCATAATGACGTGGGTATCATTTGTAGTTGGGGCGCAATGGAGCAGCATGTACTGGCTGCTTTGGGAGATATCTTCCCCAAACCGCCAGTAGCGGTACTGGCGCAGGGTGTACTTTATCCTGGAAGCTATCCCAATCTGTATTATAGTGAGCTGCCCAACTTTGAAGCGGGCTGTACCTGTGCCCGGGAGATTCTGGCGCTTCTGGAAAATCCGGAGCACAGTGCTCACATTATGCTTAAGCCTGGCTGTCACAGCCAGATTCCTCAATGTGTCTGATTTTTTCATTATTTTTAACCCGTCAGAAAGGAAGAGAAGTATGCTGAAAAATCGCAAAATTATTCTGATTATGACCGATACCCAGCGGTGGGATATGGTCAACTGCTACCGGCAGACCGGTTTGCAGACCCCCAACATCGACCGCCTTGCAGCGGCCGGTATCCGTTATGAGCGGGCCTATACCACCCAGCCGGTATGCCAGCCGGCCAGAGCCGGTATTTTCACCGGTCAGTACCCTCATTCAGTAGGCAGCTGGACCAACAGCTACGGTATTTCTGAAACCGCTCATTCTGTGGGAGAGCGGCTGATGCTGGACGGCGTACATACCGCTTATATCGGTAAATGGCATCTGGATGGCGGTGACTACTTCGGCCTGGGCAAATGCCCCAAGGGCTGGGATCCCGCCTACTGGTACGATATGAAGTGCTATCTGGAGGAGCTGACGGAGCAGGAGCGGTACGATTCCCGTCATTCCCAGCTGATGGAGACCCGGGATTTCTCGGAGGATTTCCTCTATGGCCATCGGGTGAGCAATCGGGCTATCGATTTCCTGGAGAAGTTCCACGATGACGACTTCCTGCTGGTGGTTTCCTATGATGAACCCCATGATCCGTCCCTCTGTCCGCCTCCTTATTCCAAAATGTACAAGGATTTTTGCTTCCCCAAGAGCGAAAACATCTGGGACACCATGGAAGGCAAGCCGGAACATCAGAAGGTCTGGGGCGCCCGCAACATGGGACTCGATAAGGACAAGCTGGAACTGAAGCAGCCCTATCTCTTTGGCTGCAACAGCTATGTGGATTATGAGATCGGCCGGGTACTGGATGCCATCGATCAGCATGCACCGGACGCCATTGTGATTTACACCTCTGACCATGGCGATATGATGTTCTCCCACAATCTTTGGGCCAAGGGCCCCTGCGCCTATGATGAAATCACCCGGATTCCCTTTATCGTCCGGGGCCCCGGTATCCCGCAGGGTGTTGTGGACGGCAATCCTGTCTCCCACATCAACATCACCCCCACCATTTTGGAACTGATGGGCGCCAATGTTCCTAACACCATGGAGGGCAAGAGCCTGCTGCCTGAGCTGGAAAATCCTGAAGTGCGGGTCAACGACTATGTATTCACTGAGTTTGGCCGGTATGAGGTGGACCATGACGGTTTCGGAGGTATGCAGTTGATGCGTACGGTGTTTGATGGCCGGTATAAGTTTACGGTTAACCTGCTGACCAGTGACGAGCTGTACGATATGGAGCAGGATCCTGCCGAGATGAAGAACCTGATTGACGATCCGGCTTATGCCCAGATTCGGGATCATCTCCATGATGTTCTGCTGGATCACATGAATAAGACCCGGGATCCCTTCCGGGGCTATTACTGGGAGCGCCGCCCCTGGCGGAAGGATGCTTCTGAAGCAACCTGGGACTACACCCTGATGACCCGTCAGCGTGATGAAGATACCCGGTTTGAGGACCGGCAGCTGGATTATTCCACTGGTCTGCCCATGAAGTCCGCGTCCAGAGAAAAGGAAAAAATCTGATTCCAGAGAAAATGCCCGCAGACAATTTGCCTGCGGGCATTTTTGCAACAAAATCAAGCTTTATCAGATGGAGGAAGAATCTGGATCTGCTTTTCAAAGACCAGGGGTGGAAAGAGCTGCCGGTAAATCTTTTCCAGATCCCGTACCGGATCTTTGGTGGGCTGAAAGGCCAGAATCCAGTAGTCCACGCCGAACAGTCTGCACCGGATTCCGGTATCCGAAAAGCCGTTTCGCTCATAAAAGCGGATCCGCCGCCAGCGCATCTGTGGTTCATTGGGATCGGCAGTGATGAGAGGACTTTCCACCTCTGCCAGCAGCATATTCTTCATCTGTCCACAGAGGAGCGAAAGCATCCGGCTGCCAACGCCTTTTCCCCGTTCGCCCTGACAGACAGCCAGATAATCCAGCAAAAGCGGTTCATTTTCCTGCCCGGCTGTGGCGCCATATCCCACCAGCTTGCCGTTCTCTACCAAACCGAATACCTGGTAAAGGCCTTTTTTCCGCAGCCGGAGCATGGATAGCAGGGGACGGCGCTCTGCCAGGGGGAAATCCCGGCGGAGATGTCTCAGGTAAAGACGGATGATTGCGAAAACAGATAAAGTGGACAGTGCCATAAAAATCCTCCCGGTGGTGCTTTCCTTTCAGCATACCCGGTTCAGTGGGCTTTGTCAACCTCACCGGAAGAAAAGCGGACCAGTCTGTCCTGATAGAATCCGGACAGCAGCGGCGCCCAGCAGGGCAAAATCCCCGGTATCCGGCGGAAAGGTGGCCGGAAGTTCAATGGGATCCAGCAGTCCGGCGGGGGTGTCCAGTGTCCGCATGAGAGCGATGACGGCGCGTTCCTCCTTTCTGCTGGAAAAGGTGAAGGTGTCCTTGCAGCAACGGCCACAGGTGAGCAAATGAAGCTGCTGCCCTCTGAAAAGAGTAGCCTGTTCCGAGGGAATGAGCACAGTATCACCGGGAGAAAGTGCCGAAAAACCGGTGGCAATTTCCAGCTGAAAAAGTGGGGATGGTGCCGGCAGATTCCGTTTCCAGAAGGATACTGCCCGGTCATCCCGTCCCCAAAGATAGAGTTTCACCTGCATCCCTCCCTGTATCCGTAGTGTTTCACCATGAATGTTTTCTATACAATGGCGGTTTTGCCAAAAAGAACCTCCTTTCAAAGGGAGAATTTTTCGGCAGGTGTAAAGGAAAATGCTTGACAGCAGCAACCCGATAGGGTATAATGGCATGGTGTAAAGGAAAAAGGTTTACACCTGTGCAGAAAAAACAGCGTGTTTGGTTCTGAGGTGAGAGAAATGGCGGATAAGAATCTGGGGATATCAGTTCTGCTGGATCACTACGGCGCCATGCTCACCGACAAACAGCGGGATGTGATTGACCTCTATTATAACCAGGATCTTTCCCTGGCAGAAATCGCCGAGCATGAGGGCATCAGCCGTCAAGGCGTGCGGGACAACATCAAGCGGGGCGAGGCTTTTTTGCTGGAGATGGAGGAAAAGCTCCATCTGGCCCAGAAGATGGGGGATCTGCTGGAGGTTATTGAGACGGTCAACCAACTCTGCGACGAGATCGAGCGGGAAAACCGGGCGGTCCGGTCAGCAGGGATCCAGCGGCGGACCGCTGCCATCCGGCAGATGCTGTCGGGCTGCATCGACGAGTATTTCAGCTGAACCGTTATGAAAGGGAGGAAATCCAATGGCCTTTGAAAGTCTGTCTGATAAGCTGTCGGCTGCCTTCAAAAAGCTGCGCTCCAAGGGCAAGCTCAGTGAGGCAGATATCCGGGAAGCCATGCGGGAGGTCAAATTTGCCCTGCTGGAGGCGGACGTCAACTACAAGGTCGTCAAGGATTTTGTCAAGGTGGTCAGCGAGCGGGCCGTAGGCCAGGATGTTCTGGAAAGCCTCACCCCCGCCCAGCAGGTCATCAAGATCGTCAATGAAGAGCTGACCGCTCTCATGGGCGGTGAAAACGCCCGGATTGAGTTTCCTTCCAAGCCTCCCTGTGTCGTGCTGATGTGCGGCCTTCAAGGTAGCGGTAAAACCACCCATTCCGCCAAGCTGGCCCGGTACTTCAAGGAAAATCGGGGCTGCCGGCCGCTGCTGGTGGCCTGTGACGTTTACCGGCCTGCTGCCATTGAGCAGCTGAAGATCGTAGGCGAGAAGGCGGGCGCCCGTGTCTTTGAAATGGGACAAGGGGATCCGGTGGAGATTGCCAGAGAGGGCATCCGGTTTGCAAAAGACCACGGCCATGACCTGGTGATTGTGGATACCGCCGGCCGTCTGCACATTGACGAGGCCCTGATGGATGAGCTGAAGCGGATTGAAGCAGAGGTCCATCCCAATGAGATCCTGCTGGTGGTGGACGCCATGACCGGTCAGGATGCTGTTACGGTGGCTGATACCTTTAACAAGGCCCTTCCCATCAGCGGTGTGATTCTCACCAAGCTGGACTCCGATACCCGCGGCGGTGCCGCCATTTCGGTCCGGCAGGTCACCGGAAAGCCCATCAAATTCTCAGGCACCGGTGAAAAGATTGAGGATCTGGAGCCCTTCCATCCCGGACGGATGGCTTCCCGGATTCTGGGCATGGGCGATGTGCTGACCCTCATTGAAAAGGCGCAGAGCACCGTGGACGAAAAGGAAGCGGAAAAGCTGGCCCGTAAGATGAAGGAGAACAGCTTTGATATGAACGACCTGCTGGATCAGATGCAGCAGATCAAGAAGATGGGCTCCCTCAAGCAGATCCTGGGCATGCTGCCCGGCATCGGCAGCAAGATCGAGGAGATGGATGTGGACGAACGGCAGCTGGTTCGGATTGAGGCGATGATCACCTCGATGACGCCTGCTGAACGGGAAAAGCCTTCCATCATCAATCCTTCCCGCAAGCGCCGTATTGCCGCTGGCTCCGGCACCCGGGTAGAGGATGTCAACCGTCTGCTGAAACAGTTTGAACAGATGAAGCAGATGATGAAGCAGCTGGGCGGTTTCGGCAAGAAGGGCAAGCGCCGGATGCGTTTCCCGATGCTTCCCATGTAACACTTGTTTGCTCCGGCTCCGGCTGTGGCATAGATGAACCAATTCAATTTTTCAGGAGGAAATTACCATGGCAGTTAAAATCAGACTTCGCAGAATGGGCGCCAAGAAAGCTCCCTTTTACCGCATCGTTGTAGCCGACTCCCGTTATCCCAGAGACGGCCGCTTCATCGAAGAGATCGGCACCTACGATCCCACCAAGAACCCCAGCGTGATCAGCGTTGACATGGAAAAGGCTGACAAGTGGATTGCTACCGGCGCTCAGCCCACCGACACCGTCAAGAAGATCCTCAAGATCGCTGCTGAGAAATAATCTCTGTTGTTTTCAGGCCCTGCTGCCGGGGTATCTGCGGCAGCAAGGAAAGGCTGACCCGTCTTTGGAGGGGCGGCCTTTTTTTGGAACATCTCACTGGACAGGAGGCATTTCTATGGAAGCATTGCTTATTACCCTCGCCCAGGGACTGGTAGAGGACAAGGACGCCGTTCAGGTGACCGTCAGCGAACCGGATGAAGAGGGCACCGTTACCTATCACCTTCATGTAGCACCTGCCGACATGGGCCGGGTTATCGGCAAGCAGGGCCGGATCGCCAAGGCGATTCGTGTGGTGATGCGGTCTGCTGCCCAGCAGAAGGGCGAAAAGATCGTCGTGGAGATCGACTGATCCAAAGAAAGTGACCGCCGTCGGGAAGCGTCAAAAGCTTGCCGGACGGCGGTTTTTCATACCTTCTGGCCGGTTTCCGGCAGAAATCCCAAATTCTCACCGGGACGTCTGTCCATTTTTTTGACACACATCGACAATTTTGTGATATAATAGCTGCAAGTGATTCTATGAGGAGAAGGAGGAATCCATCATGCCCCGCATCTGGACCCAGGAGCAGCAGCAGGCCATCTCCACCCGGGGAGGCACGGTGCTGGTATCGGCTGCCGCCGGCAGCGGCAAGACCGCTGTCCTTACCGAGCGTGTGATCCAGCGGATCACCGGCCCCCAGGCCGTGGATGCTGACCGGTTTCTGGTGGTGACCTTCACCCGGGCCGCCGCAGCCGAGATGCGCAGCCGGATTGCTGACCGTCTGCGGGAGCTGATCCGTCAGAATCCTGCTGATCTCTTTTTGCAGCGGCAGCTGATGCTGCTCCAGCAGGCGCAGATCTGCACCATCGATTCCTTTTTCAGCAGCATCACCCGGGAAAACTTCGAGCGGCTGGGCATCTCGCCCAATATCCGTATCATGGATGATGCCATGCTTTCCCGGCTCACCAGCGATACCCTGTCCGATTTATTGGAGGAGCAGTACGCCGCCGGAGAAGCAGGATTTTTGCAATTGGCCGATTATTTCGGGGTAGAGAATGACGACGCCCTTACGAAGCAGATTTTGCAGCTGTATGACAAGCTGAGGGCGCTCCCTTACCCTTTCCAGTGGATGGAGGAACAACTGGAACGATACCGGAATCCTCAGCCGCCCCTCTCTACCCATTGGGGACAGATCCTGCTTCATCAGGCAGAAGATTGTCTTTACCGGGCTGTGTCGCTGCTCAGCCGGAGTATGGCGCTGGCCAAACAGGATCCGGTACTGACAGAGAAATACCTGCCGGTACTGGAGACAGAGTGGACCGAGCTGCAACAGCGGCGGGAGTCTCTTTCACGGCTCAGCTGGGACGAGGCGGTGACCGCAGTACAGTACACCTTTGGCCGGCTTTCTCCGGCCAAAGGCTGCGACCTTCAGCTGAAGCAGCGGGCTTCCGATCTCCGCAAGGCAGCCAAGGAGGAGATGGGCCGGGCGGTGTCCCTGCTCTGCTGCACCGAAGCGGAATACCAGGCGGATATGCAGGCTCAGCTGTCGGTAATCGAGGCGCTTTTCACACTCACCCGCACTCTTTGGGAGCGGCTGGATAAGGCCAAGGAGGAAGCTGGCGCTGCTGACTTTGCAGACTTTGCCTATTATACCTTGCGGCTGGTAGCCGATGATCAGGGAAATCCCACGCCCTTTGCCCGGGAATATGCGGAACGGTATGAGGAGATTCTGCTGGATGAGTACCAGGACACCAATCGGCTTCAGGACCTGATTTTCCGCTGTATCTCTCAGAATGGAGAAAATCTCTTTTTGGTGGGAGACCTGAAACAGAGCATCTACCGGTTCCGGAACGCCACGCCTGCCGTCTTCCTGGAAAAGAAGGAGCAATTTGTCACCTGGGATGGGGTGGAGTTTCCGGCTCTGATTCACCTGTCCAGTAATTTCCGTTCCCGGAAGACGGTGACAGACGCCGTCAACTATCTCTTTTCCCGGCTCATGTCCCGGCAGGTGGGGGATGTGGCCTATGATGAAGCGGAGCGGCTCAACTGTGGTGCAACCTGGTATCCGCCGCTGCCGGAGGGAACCCATCCGGTCCAGCTGATGCTGATGGATTTTCCCAAAGGGGAAGGAGATGGCCGGCTGATCTGTGAGGCCCGGGCGGTGGCTGCCCGGATCCGGAAGATGCTGGCAGACGGTTATCTGGTCACCGATCAGGGGGCTCTGCGGCCTTGCCGGGGCGGGGA
>CALXFL010000054.1 GCA_944387515.1 uncultured Clostridia bacterium | reverse complement strand
TATGAGAGCGAGCTGGACGGAACCAGCGGCGAGTTGGTCTTCGGCTATATTCATACTCCGGTCCGCTGCCGGATCTGGCTCTCCGGTCCCATGAATCTCGGGATGCCAGAGGAAACGTATGGTCTTCCCTTTTACCAGCCGGACAGACGAGCCTTCGGGTATTACACCAACGAACCGGAACAGGTCTTTATCCGGTTCAGCGACAGTATCCGGTACTATTGAGGCCGATACAGCAAGAGCCAGCCCATTTCCGGGCTGGCTCTTTTCTCATGGAAAGCAGGCTTATTTTTCCTCCGCCACAATAACCCGGACCTTGCCGCTGGAGGCGGATCCGTCATAGTAGCAGGAGAGGTCGTACTCATAGCTGTCCGATACCGTGGCGAGACTGGTGAGAACATACTGGTTATCCATCTTCACATAGACAGCGACATCGTCGGCAATGTCAATGGCGCCGCTTGCGGTGGTGGCGGTGAGGCCGCTGATGCGGGTGGCGGTGACCTTCCGCAGAGAGGTGGTACCGGTGAGCTGTCCATTCTTGAATTTAAACAGCACGCCGCCCCGGGTCACAGTGGCATCAGCATCCAGCGTGACCGTAGAGGTCTGTCCATTGAGAATATAGGTGACGGTGTAGCCTACCACAATTTCCTCTGGCTCCTCTCCTTCGGGAGTTTCGGGATCGGGCTGGGTGATGGCGGTGACGTTGGTGACCAGGCCATAGCTGCCTACATCGCCGGTGGCATTTTTCAGGATCAGGACGTCAATCTGTCCGTTGCTGTTCAGGTGGTAATACAGGACATTCCGGCGGGAAAGGGTGAGATTGCCCAGACTGGAGCTGTAAATCCGCTGGTAGCTGCCGCTGTCCAGATAATCCAGCACCTGAGCATCAGAGGACAGGCTGTATCCTGCCACCGAAGTGCCGCTGCTATTAAAGGTACCGTTCAGGTAGCATTTGTCTACTTCAGTGAGCAGACCGTTTGTAATCCGTACCAGATCGCCCTCCGAGAAGGATTTGGCGCTGGATACAGGATAGTTGCGGAGGACGCCATCAGCGCAGATCACGCTGGCGGTGTAGTCAAAGACCTCCTTGCCGCTCAGATCGGTATAGCTGGATACCTGAACACCTGTGACGACACCGGCCATCTCGCTCACTGAAGTGGCAGCGGTATGGCTGCCGGACAGGGCAAAGGCGGCGCTGCCATTCCGGTCCAGCAGCAGGGTAACGGTGCTGCCCAATGCCATACCGCCCAGATCAGACAGGGTGTAGGCGGCACTGCCGGTGACATTATAGGTCTGTCCGGCAACAGTGACGGAGGTGGGGGCCGAGGTGCTGGGAGAGGCAGCGGTATAGACGCCGGTTACCCGGTTGCGGTAAGCCCAAACAGTCTGCATGTTGGCGTTGTAGTAGATGAGGTCATACTGATCCAGATCCGACAGAGAAGCAGGGCTGCCGTTGAGATAGACCTGGATCCGCTCGGTGGAGAAGGGGAGAATGCTGGCAGGGGAGTTGGTGCAGAGATAGGGGCCCTGCAATCCACTGGTGACTGCAGCAGTATAGTCCAGATTGCCGGAAGCATCTGCCACACCGGCCTTGGCAGCGTAGTTCTGCCCCTCACTGGTGGGGGTGGTCAGCAGGTTGCCCAGCAGCTGGGCGCAGTCCTCCACGGTCATGGTTTCACCCTGGCTGCGGCTGATGCCGGAGAGCAGACCCAGGGAACGAGCCTGTGCCAGCCGGGCTGTCAGGGTGCCGCCGGTATAGCCCAACAGATTGAGGGCGGCGGAGACAGCCTCCTCCATCCGGATGCTGTCATAGGGACGGAAGGTGCCGTCCAGATAACCGCTCATGGTGCCCTCACTGGTAACGGCAGCGATGTAACCGGCATATTCGCTGGAATAGGGGACGTCGGAAAAGGGAGAGGAGGATGCGGTAGAAGATATCTGGTCCGCCCGTCCTGATACCGCTACCAGCATCCGGGCAAATTCGCCCCGGGTGGCTGTGGCAGCATAGTTGCTGGTTCCAATGACGCCCAAGGACTGGAGCGCTGCCTGATGGGCCGTGTCCAGTGCGGAAGCAGGCGCGGCACAGCCCAGTACGGCAGTTGCCGCCAGCGCCAATGCGATGATTTTTCTTTTATTCATAAGGTTCATTCCTCCTCAATCATAGTGCAGAGCATCAATGGGATTCAGCCGGGCGGCTTTCCGGGCCGGCAGATAGCCAAACAGAATGCCGATGGCCACAGAGATGCCGAAAGCCATGGTCACTGAGCCCAGGGTGGGAATTACGCTGAGACTCTCCTCCATCAAGGAAGCAATCACCGTGGTGGCGATGGAGGAAAAGATGTATCCCATGCCAATGCCCAGCAGTCCGCCGATGGCACTGGTGGTTGCTGCTTCGATGACAAACTGGGTCAGGATATCCCGCTGTCTTGCGCCCAGCGATTTGCGGATGCCGATTTCCCGGGTGCGCTCCGACACCGATACCAGCATGATGTTCATGATGCCAATGCCGCCTACCACCAGGGAGATGGCTGCAATGGCGGCCAGAATGGTAATCATCACATTCAGCATATTGGTCATCACATCCAGCAGCTCCGACATAGCGATAACGGAATAGGCGCTATCATCGCCATAGATATCGTACAAAGCCGCTTCAATATCCGCCTTGGCAGCAGAGACAGCATCCTCGGTAACAGCCTGGAAGGTGTAGGAAGAAATGCCGGAGAAGGAGGAGCGGGAAGCGATGGTGTAAGGGATGACGACCATATTGTCGGAGCTGGTTTCGGTGCTGTCACCGATTTCATCCAGAACGCCCACAATGGTATAGGGAGTACCAGCGATTTTCAGGGTCTGGCCGATGGGATTGCCTGTGTAGTAGTTCTGGGCTAGATAGGTGCCGATGACGCAAACCTTCTGGCGGCGGAGAATGTCCACATATTCCAGGCCCCGTCCCTGTCCGATGGTATACTCTTTGATGTCCAGGTAATCTTCACCCACACCGGTGACGGAAGTGGAGGTGAGACTGTCCCGACCAATTTTGACACCACCGGCCATGTTGACTACCGGTGTCACAGCCTGAATGGTGTTCGGATGGTCGGTGACCAGCTGGTACATTTCGTCGTCCGAGACGGTGCGGCTGTTACCCCGTCCTGAGATGGAGACGGTGATGGTGGTGGTGCCCATGCTGGCAAATTGGTCCGTCATGTAAACTTCCATGCCGTTACCCAGACCCACAATGGTAATGACGGCGGAGACACCGATGATAATACCCAGCATGGTCAGCAGGGAGCGGATCTTACTGCTCCAGATGGCCTTGAGAGCCAGGCGGAAACATTGAAAAAGATTCATCCGTGTTCCTCCTCCCGGGCAGCTTCGTCAGCCTGCACCACCGATCCCCGGACACCCGAGGGACCGTCATAGACAATTTGGCCGTCTTCCAGCCGGATAATCCGCTGGGCGTGGGCAGCGATGCTGTTATCATGGGTGATAAGGACGATGGTGTTACCAGCCTGATGCAGTTCCTGCAAAAAGGCCAGTACCTCCCGGCCGGTGCGGGAATCCAGGGCACCGGTGGGCTCGTCAGCGAGAATCACGGCTGGATTGCCGGCCAGTGCCCGGGCGATAGAGACCCGCTGCTGCTGGCCGCCGGAGAGCTGGTTGGGATAGTTGCGTACCTTGGCAGTGAGTCCCACCCGCGCCAGGGCTTCTTTGGCCTGGGTGCTCCGTTTGGAGGCCCGGACGCCAGCATAAAGCAGCGGCAGTTCTACATTTTCCAGCACATTCAGCTTGGGAATCAGGTTGTACTGCTGAAAGATGAAACCCAGTGTCCGGTTGCGGATGGCAGCCAACTGGTTATCGTTCATCTTTCCCACATCCTGTCCGTCCAGTAAATATTGTCCTTTGGTGGGAATGTCGAGACAGCCGATGATGTTCATACAGGTGGATTTACCGGAACCGGACTGACCGACAATGGCCACAAATTCTCCCCGCTGGATGGAGAAGGAGACGCCGTCCAGCGCGTGGACGGTTTCGTCGCCCATCTGGTAGAGCTTATAGATGTTACGGAATTCAATCAAGGGCTGAGATTGGGTGCTGGTCATGGCCGGCCGCCTCCCATTCCGCCGGGACCGCCTCCCATTCCACCGTCAGCTGGCACGATCACCGTATTTCCCATGTCACTAGGCATGGTGGTCATCTCCATGCCAAACTGGCCAAATTCGGTGCCGGATTGGGTCATGTTGGCGTAGGCAATCTGATCGCCTTCATTCAAGCCATCGGTAATCTGAATGTAGTCATCATCGCTGAGTCCCAGGGTAACTTCTACATAGATATAGCCTTCGGGAATGGTGCTGTCGGTTTGTTCTTCACTGGTCTGTTCCCCGTTTTCCGATTGAGCAGCCAGTGCCGCTTTACCGGCTTCACTGTCAACACTTACCAGAACCCGGTTACCCCGCTGTACAGCGCTGGTGGGAACGGTGAGTACCTGTTCTGCGGAGCTGACCACGATCTGGGCGTCCACATTCATACCCGGCAGCAGTCCTTCCGTTTCATCAATGCGGATGGTGACGGGATAGCTGGTGGCGCCGCCGGCAGTGGTACCCTGCACGCTGATGGCGGTGACTTCGCCTTGGTAGACTTTGTCCTCCACTGCATCAGCCGTAATGGTGACCTTCTGTCCGATTTCAATGCTGCTGATGTCCAGCTCATCCACATTGAGGGTCATGGTGAGGTAGGAGAGGTCGTAGATGGTACAAAGGGAGGTATTGCCGCCAGTGGAGCTCAGGTTATCGCCTGCTTTGTAATTCTTGGTGATGACAGTACCGGAGATGGGGGAGGTGATCTGATAGTTTTCCAGCTGTTCCTGGGTATTTTCCAGGGAGAGCTGGGCATCTTCCAGAGAAATCTCGCCGTTTTTCAGGGAGTTTTCCAGGTCGGTACTGGTCAGAGTGAGAATGGTGTCACCCTTTTCCAGCCAGCTGCCTTCTTCTGCAGAAATGGAGGCGACAGTTCCGGCTGTTTCGGCTGTAATGGTTCCTTCATACTGGTAAGAGAAGGTGCCGCTGCTGTTGCAGGCGATGTCACCCACCATAGCGGAAGCAGTGGCTTCCGGCGCAATGGCACCAGGATTCTGGACTTCGATAGTCAGATACCGCACCACCATGCCGCCAGCAAGGACTTCATCCACTGTACTGACTTTGGTAACCGTGCCGGTAAGAGACTCAAAGCTGCCATCTATGGTGACATTGGCTGTGGCTCCTACCTGGATGTTCTGGGCATCGGCAGCATTGAAGGGAACTTTCAAGGACATCACACTGCTGTTGCGAATGGTGCCCAGCTGTTGTCCGGTCTGTACCTCGTCCCCCGGTTCTACATCCAGCTGAACAACTGTGCCAGCACCTTTGGCAGTCACCGTCAGCTTTTCCATGCTGTCCAGGGCCTTTTGGTAGTTCATCTGGGCCTGTTCCAGGGAAAGCTCCGCCCGGTCGATGCTGTTCTGGGCATCAGCGGTGTCAATGCTATAAAGCAGTGCATCCTTTTCCAGTACATCGCCTTCCTCAAAGGGGGCATCCAGGATTTCGCCGCTCACCAGACTGGTTACCTCATAGGAATCTGCAGGTTCTAGGCTGCCGCTGTATTGAAGGGAGGAGGTGATGTCCCGACGGGTCACGGTTTCATACTGGTAGGTGAGGTTGGCCAGTGCATCCACCGCCGAACGGGAGGGGAGCAGCATCTTTGCTGCAATTGCTGCTGCCAGGATCAGTGCCAGCAGAATAATGCCGATTTTCAGCCATTTTTTTCTGGAGGGAGGCAGTGCTGCCGTCTCTCCTGTGCCTTTTTTCAAAAAAGGCAGTTGCTTGAGAGCCATTTGAGTGTTTCCTTTCTTTCCAGGATGGAACTTTTTTCATGAACATTATAGTCATGAAAGGTGAACAGTAGCTGTACATTTTTCAAAAAAGAAATGAAAATTACCTGTGTGTTGGATATATATTCAGGTATTCCCCTCTCAAACAGGCTCAAAGGTTTGGTTGGGCAGCTGGGCAAAACGGCGGCGGAATTCTCCCGGTGGGATGCCATACTTTTTGTGAAAGGCATGGGAAAAGGTGCGGGGGTTGTCGTATCCGACCCTGGCAGCGGTACTGTTTACCGAGTAATGGCTGAGAAGGAGTCGCCGGGCTTCATACATTCTCATATTCAACAGGTACTGATAAGGTGTAATGCCCAGCTGATGGGAGAACAGTCGGATAAAGTATTCAGGGGTATAACCAAAATGGGCACTGATTGCATTGATATTCAGACTGCTGTTGCGGAAGTTCTCTCGGATATAGTGGATGACGTCTTCCAGCGGTGTTTTGCTGGCTGTGAGGTACTGGCTTTTCAAATAGCCCATGAAGGAATGGATGCCGGCTGTTGTATAATCTGCTTCCTGTTGCCCTTCACAGAACAGAGGGTGCAGCAGATTGGCGTAGCTTTCCAGTATGGGATCCTGCGGCAGTTCCAGCAGAGTGGATTGAACTATGGGGAAGAGGTCTGCATGGAGCCACAGACAGGTAAAGGATTCAGAAGAGGCAGGGCGCATGGAATAGGGCATAGAGGCGGGAAAGAGATACCATCTTCCCGGAGACAGGGATTGGGTGATGCCGCCCTCACTGTACAGGATGCTGCCCTTTTCCAGAAAATAAATTCGGGAATATCCAGCTGCAACCGGTTCGTCCACAAACCAGTTCAGGGGTTGAGGTCCCCAGCCCCTCATCAGCAATGTCATGATAGATTCCTCCAATTTGAGATACTGCAATTATTATACCATAATGTCAGGAATTTAGCGTTTAAAATCCAGTTTTTCTCCTGTATAATGAAGATAACAGCGACAGAACAGGAGGGTTTCACGATGCTGACACAAAAAGACAAAGAGATTCTGCGCACCCTGGCACAGCAGTATATGACGTATGCCAGCAATCCCCGGCAAAAGGAGCTGGAAGCCCTTTGGATTTCTCACAATACCGGATGCGGCCAGCGGCCGATGGTACTGATCGACCAGATTCCCTGGCATGAGATGGATGTGGATGGCAGTCTGCAATGTGAAATTGAGGATCCCTACTGGAGAAATGTGGAGTGTACGCTGCGGCGGAAATGCTATCAGGCCCAGTATATGCCGGCGGATATGCTGCTGCCGCCCTACATCCTCATTCCCAGAATTTTACAGGATCCCGCCTTTCGTGGCTTTGGACTTCCCATTCAGGAGGAGACTGCCCGTACCGATGCAGCAAATGATGTAGTTTCCCATGCCTATGTCCGGCAGTTTGAGACGGAGGAGGACCTGGAAAAGATCCGGCCTACCGTTTTGCGGGCAGACCGGGAGCGGGAAGCGGCAGTCATGGAACAAGCCAAATTGATCTTTGAGGGTATTGCACCGGTTTACTGGCAGGGAGTGAGCCTTCATGCCGGACTCTGGGATACCATCAGTCAGTGGCAGGGGGTAGAGGAGTGCTACTATATGCTGCTGGATGAGCCAGAGCTGCTGCATCAAATTATGGAGCGGCTGACCCAGTATACCCTTGACCTCATCCGCCAGGGAAATGAAGAGGGACTTTTTGACGTGACCAGCACCCTTTGTCATTGCTCTCACACCATTAAGCAGCCCTTTGGAACGGGTATGGAGGAGCGGCCGGGACTGTCCCAGAACAGCTGGACCTTTGGCATGGCACAGCTGCTTACATCGGCATCTCCCGACGTGACCCGTACCTTTGAAATTCCCTATATGAAGCGCATTTTTGAGCAGTTTGGTGATGTTTATTACGGCTGCTGCGAAAAGCTGGACGACCGGCTGGAACTGCTGTTGGAGTTGCCCCATGTCCGAAAGGTTTCCTGCAGTCCATGGAGCGATCCGGACCGGTTTGCCGCTGCGCTTCCCAAGCAGATGATTATGTCCAATAAACCCAATCCGGCACTGGCAGCAGTGGGGGATATGGACACCATGAAGCAGGAGCTGGAAAAGACTATTTCCGCAGCCCGCCGGAACAACCTCCGGCTGGAGATGATCCTCAAGGACAACAGTTCTGTGCATTATCATCCGGAGCGGTTGTGGGAATTCAGCCGGATGGCGGTAGAGTTGGCTGAAAGGAATGCCTGGTAAGGTAATATAAAAAGGCGTTTTCAGGAGTTTTTGTGTCCTAAAAACGCCTTTTTATCTTATAATAGTAGTTTTGTACCTTCCATCTATTTTTAAATCTCAATTTTACTGAGAACCTAGGGGAAAATTATTTTCACTCAGGCAACACATAGACTTTTTCAGAAAATGAGAATTGCAAAACAGAATCGAAACGGTAAACAGGGGATTGATAAGAGATGTAGTTTTGTGATAAAATAATAATACATCCTGAGAAAACTGAAAGGTTTCTTGGAGCAAGTGTGTCACTGCCTGAATGGGTGATTGTGAACGGCAGATTCTGAAAGCGGAAAAGGAGAATGAGTATGGACATTGAAAAAATTCTGACAGAGCTGACGCTGGAAGAAAAGGCTTCTCTCTGTTCCGGTGTGGATTTCTGGAGCACGCAGCCGGTTGAACGTTTGGGAATCCCATCTGTTATGATGTGCGATGGCCCTCACGGCTTGCGTAAACAGCTGGGAGACGGGGATCATCTGGGACTTGGCGGAAGCATTGAAACGGTGTGTTATCCCACCGCTAGTGCATTGGCTTGCACCTTTGACCGTCATGTGTTGGAAAAGCTGGGGAAGGCGTTGGGGCAGGAGTGTCAGGCGGAGAATGTGGCGATGCTGCTGGGGCCTGGTATCAATATGAAGCGGAGTCCCCTCTGCGGCCGGAATTTTGAGTATTTTTCGGAGGATCCCTATCTGGCAGGGGAATTGGCTGCGGCTTATATTCAGAGCCTTCAGAAAGAGGGCGTGTCCGCCTGCGTCAAGCATTTTGCCGCCAACAATCAGGAGACCCGCCGGATGTCTGGAAGCAGCCAGGTGGATGAACGAACCCTTCATGAGATCTATCTGCCGGCTTTCGAAGCTGCTGTCAAGCAGGGTAAGACCCACAGCATCATGTGTGCCTACAATGCCATCAATGATACTTTCTGTTCAGAAAACCGGATGTTGCTCACCGAAACATTGCGGGATAAGTGGGGCTTTGAGGGCTTTGTCGTGACAGACTGGGGTGCAGTCAAGGAGCGGGTAACCGGCCTGTTGGCGGGCCTGGATCTGGAAATGCCAGGTGGTCCTGGGGTACAGGATACCAAGATTGTGGAAGCCGTCCGCAATGGTTCACTGGATGAAAAGGTATTGGATGAGACGGTTCGCCGGATTTTGCACTTTGTAGCAGACTGGCAGAATGCCCGCCGTCCGGATGCGGTCATTGACCGTGAAGAGGCACGAGTCCTCAGCAGGGAACTGGCTGCTCAGTGTGCAGTGCTGCTGAAGAACGAGGAGAATATCTTGCCGCTGCGGGCGGAGGATACCGCTGCCTTTATCGGTGAATTTGCCCGGACACCCCGTTATCAGGGAGCGGGTAGCAGTCATATCAATGTTTCTCATGTTGCCGGTGCACTGGATGCTGCTGCCGGGAAAAAGGTTACTTATGCCCGGGGATATGATGCTCACAGCAGCAAATCCGATGAAGCAATGCTGGCAGAGGCAGTAGCAGCTGCCAAAGCGGCTGGAACTGCTGTGGTGTTTGCAGGACTGCCTGACAGCTTTGAAACGGAGGGCTGTGATCGGGAGACATTGGCGCTGCCGGACAACCAGAACGAATTGATTGCTACAGTAGCCGCAGCCAATCCCAATACCGTAGTGGTGCTGCACGGCGGTGCTCCTATGGAGCTTCCCTGGCTCGATAGTGTCAAGGCAGTGCTTTGTGTTTATTTGGGTGGATGTGAAGTAGGCGCTGCCACTGTGAAACTGTTGTATGGTGAAGAGGTGCCCAGCGGAAAGCTGGCAGAAACCTGGCCGCTTCGGTTGGAGGACACCCCCAGTTACCTCAATTTCCCCGGAGAAGAAGGGGTTGTCAAGTATGCGGAAGACGTTTTCATTGGTTACCGCTACTACGACAAAAAGAAGATGGAGGTCCTGTTCCCCTTTGGACATGGTCTTTCCTATACCAGCTTCTGTTACAGTGATCTCACTCTCGACAAGCAGGAGATGGCAGACACCGATACCCTCACAGTTACTTGTAAGGTAAAAAATACTGGAAAATGCCGTGGCAGTGAGGTGGTTCAGCTTTATATATCCGATGAAAAGTCGACAGTTCGCCGTCCAGTACGGGAATTGAAGGGCTTTGAGAAGATCTCGTTGACTCCAGGTGAGGAGAAGACGGTGACTTTTGTTCTTGAAAAACGGGCTTTTGCTTATTATGAGCCTAAAATTCATGACTGGTTTGTAGAGACTGGCCGGTTTTTCGTGGAGATTGGCGCTTCCAGCCGGGACATTCGCTTGCAGGGAGAGGTTCTGGTAAATGGTACAGTTTCTCTGCCCATTACCTATTCCCGGCGGTCCGCAGTGGCAGATCTCGCTAAAACAGCCAGAGGACGGGACGTTATGGAACAGCTGGCCTCCATGGGACAGCATATGTTCGAGGCAGGAGAGGACAGCACCAGTGCTATGGGCGAAGGCAGTGAGAAGATGATGCAGCAGATGATGCTGGAAATGCCGCTTTCCAACCTGGTTAGTTTTGGCATGATGAGTGAGACACAGCTGGATCAGCTGCTGGATCAACTGAATGGCTGATCCCTTCCTTTTAAATGAGATAGCCTTTCAGAAGGAAGCCGTTGTTCGGTTCACTTCCAGAAGACGTTGATTTTCTCGATTTTTCTGTAAATTCCGGAGTTTTGTAGGGGCGTGGGACAAAAGGCAACCTTTCTTTGAGCGGATCATATGATAAATGGAAGGCGATGAGCCTGACATGATGATTTATGAGCACATTTCAAGGAAAG
>CALXFL010000053.1 GCA_944387515.1 uncultured Clostridia bacterium | reverse complement strand
GAGAACCTCATTTTCAAAAAAGGAAGCGGTTGTGTCGGGGGAAACCGAGAACAGCGTGTCGTCCAGGGTCACACAAACGCCCTGCTGGCAGTTGCCGGTGCAGAAGGTACCGGCGAGCTCTACCTTGTCACTCACGCCCTTGTCAGCGATGAGGGACTGAAGCTGTTCCAGCACATAGCGGGAACCTTTGACATGGCAGGCGCTGCCAATGCAAACAGTGAGTTTCATGGCTTACATTCCTCCTGTGGAAATAACTTAGTGAGCAGCAGCGTCTCTGGCTTTGTCCAGTTTGACGTTGCGGAAGTAGAGGGCCACATCGATGGAGATCTCGATGAAGTTCAGGACATAGAAGAACCAGCCCAGGTAGAATAAGAAGCCCTCAGACTGTCCGGCAGCCATGGCCTGAGAGAAGAGGATGCATTTCCGGGCAATACCGAAGATGTAGCCGATGAGCAGGAACACCTCAAAGAACAGGCTCTTGCCCTTGGCGGTGCGGGAAGTCCAGGATTTGCGGATGGAGATCGGCCAGGAAAGACCGAAGCAGAGTATCATAAGCGCTTCAAGTAAGTCAGTCATGTTGTCACCTCAAAAATTCGTGATGTTTTCAAATAGATAAACAAAGGAAAAGTGCAGGTGCCAGGGAACTTAGAAGATGCTTCCTCCGGGAAGGGAGGGCGGCCCCGGGGGTTTTTGAGAGGCCGCCTGTTTTTCCGGGAAGGGAGATTATTTCTTTCTTCTGTAATCAGGGAGCAGCTTGGGAGATACCACATCGGTGGTGATGCCAGCGTCGGCCATCTCCTTGGTGAAGGCGTCGACGTGAGACAGGCTCAGGGCGCCCAGGGTGACCTCTTTGGCCTTCTCAGAGGCATGCTGGCCAGCGTTGCGGCCGAAGACGATGATGTCCAGCAGGGAGTTGCCCATCAGACGGTTGCGGCCGTGGATACCACCAACAGCCTCACCGGCTACATACAGGTTCTCGACACCGGTCATACCGTCGGCGCTGATGTCCAGACCGCCGTTCTGGTAGTGGAGGGTGGGGTAAACCAGGATGGGCTCCTTACGGATGTCGATGCCGTACTTGCCGAACATCCGCATCATGGCGGGGATGCGCTTCTCGATGGTGCCCTCGCCGCCCTTCAGCTCGATCATGGGCGTGTCCAGCCAGACGCCGATGCCGTCGGGGGTGTGAACGCCGTTGCCGCGGTCAGAGCACTCTCTGATGATGGAGGCAGCGGATACGTCACGGGTTTCCAGCGGGTGCATGAAGGCCTCGCCGTTGACGTTGATGAGCTTGGCGCCCAGGGAGCGGACCTTCTCGGTAACCAGTGCACCGAAGATCTGCTCGGGGTAAGCAGCACCGGTGGGATGGTACTGGAGGGTGTCAGCGTAGAGCAGCTTGGCGCCTGCGCGGTAGCCCAGCACCAGACCGTCGGCGGTAGCGCCGTAGTGGTTGGAGGTGGGGAAGCCCTGGTAGTGGAGACGGCCAGCACCGCCGGTGGCAATGATGACGGTCTTGGCTCTGGCAATCAGGATCTCCTGGGTCTCCATGTTCAGGAGGACAGCACCAGCGGCCTTGCCCTGCTCGTCCAGGATCAGCTCGATGGCGGCGGTGAAGTCCACCACGGGGATCTGGCGGTTGAGAACCTCGTCACGGAGGGTTCTCATGATCTCAGCGCCGGAGTAGTCCTTGGCAGCGTGCATACGCTTGCGGGAGGTTCCGCCGCCGTGGGTGGTGATCATGGTGCCGTCGGCGTCCTTGTCGAACTCCACGCCCAGGTCGTTGAGCCACTGAATGGCTTCAGGAGCCTCGGTGACCAGCTTGTAGAGCAGCTCGGGCTTGGCAGCGAAGTGGCCGCCGCCGAAAGCGTCCAGGTAGTGAATGGCGGGGGAGTCGTTGGGCTTGTCAGCAGCCTGGATGCCGCCCTCAGCCATCATGGTGTTGGCGTCGCCCATCCGCAGCTTGGTGACGATCATGGTGGAGGCGCCGTTGTTGTCTGCCTCGATGGCAGCAGAAGCACCAGCTCCGCCGCCGCCGATGATCAGCACGTCCACGTCGTAGTCCACCTTGGAGAGGTCGATCTCAGCGGGGCTTACCCGGGGATTGGCCTGAAGCAGGGCAGCCAGCTCGGTGGGAACCTTGTCACCCTTGTTGGGGCCGATCTGCAGGACGGCGAACTCGCCTTCCTTGTAGTCGGGGTGATAGGTCTTCAGGAGGGTATCCTTTTCCTCAGCGGTCATTCTTCTGGGCTCGAAGGCGGCGTTGGCCTCACGGGCGGCAGCTACCTTCTTCATGGATTCCATCATTTCGTTGGTATACATCTGGGATTTCCCTCCTTATTTCTCGATTTCTCTGTGGTTGTAGAGCTCCTGCATCTCAGAGAGGGGCTTCTGCATCAGGCTCTCCAGCAGCTCTTTAAAGGTGCCGTCCTTGATCTCCTGAACCCGGTCAGCCAGATGAGCGGACTTGGGAGCCAGGTACTTGCCGTTGAGACGGCGGGCCAGCATGGCCACCTGGGGATGGGAGATGCCGGCGGGGCAGCGGGAGGAGCAGACGCCGCACATGACGCAGTCGAAGGACTCCTCAGCGCACTTCTCGTACTCGCCGCGCTGGGCGTAGGCGATGTACTGCATGACGTTGAGGCCCTGGGTGCAGCTCTTGGTGCAGGCGTTGCAGCCGATGCAGGCGTAGATCTCGGGGTACAGCTGCATCATGATCTGCTCGGTGGGACGAACCTTCTCGATGTCATAGACCTCTTTGACCAGAGGGAAGAAGGGCAGCGTAGCCACATACATATTGTTCTCTACCTTGGTCTGGCAGGCGAGACAAGCCTTCAGCTCCTGGTCGCCCTTGATCCGGTAGATGGTGGCGCAGGCGCCGCAGAAGCCGTTGCGGCAGCCGCAGCCCCGCACCAGCTGGTAGCCGGCGTATTCCATAGCGCCCATGATGGTCAGGTTGTCGGGCACTTCGTACTTTTTGCCCATGAGAAATACTTGAACCATGTTCTCCATATTCAGCACACGCTCCTTAAATCAATACTCGTTGGGAAGCTCGTCCAGCTCGTCAAAGCGGAAGACGGGGCCGTCCTTGCAGACATATTTGTTGCCGATGTTGCAGCGGCCGCATTTGCCGATGGCGCATTTCATCCGCAGCTCCATGGTGGTGTAGACCTGAGTTTCCTGGAAGCCCAGCTCCTTGAGGCCGGCCAGGGTGAACTTGATCATGATGGGGGGGCCGCACATGAGGACGGTCTTGGACAGGTCGGGATTCAGCTCCTTGACGTAGTTGGGAACAAAGCCCACATGGCCGTCCCAGCCTTCCTGCTCCCGGTCGATGGTGAGGTTCACCTCGACGCCTTCGTCCTGCATCCACTCATCCAGGATTTCCTGGTAGTCTACCAGGTCGTCCTTGGAGCGGGAGCCGTAGATGATCTGGATCTTGCCGTAGTTCTCCCGCTTGTCCCGGACATAGTTGATGACCGAGCGGAGAGGGGCAAGACCGATGCCGCCGGCGATGAAGAGCAGGTCCTTGCCCTTGAGAGCGGTTTCCACCGGGAAGCCGTTGCCGTAAGGCCCGCGGATGGTGATCTGCTGGCCCACCTCCATGGCGTGGAGCCAGGAGGTCAGGCAGCCGCACTTCTTGATGGAAAACTCCATGAACTCGGTGTTGGTGGGGGAGGAGGTAATGGAGAACATACCCTCGCCCACGCCCGGCACCGACAGCATGGCGCACTGGCCGGGGATGTGCTCAAAGACCTTTTTGCCGTCCAGTCCCACGACCCGGAAGGTCTTGACGTCCGGGGTATCGATCCGAATGTCGGTGACAACGCCGACCTTAGGGATTAAAGTTTCGGTATTCATTTCAGCTCTCCTTCCAGGCATTTGGCGACCTTGACAATGTTCATGGAGATGGGGCATTTGGCAAGGCAGCGTCCGCAGCCCACACAGCCGTACTCACCGTCGTTGTTGGCGGGGAAGTAGACCAGCTTGTGCATGAACCGCTGGCGGAACCGCTCCACCTGGCTGTTACGGGAGTTGCCGTGGGCCATCAGGGTGAAGTCGGAGTACATGCAGGAGTCCCAGCACCGGAACCGCTGGATGCCGTTGCCGGTGTCAAAGTCCCGAACGTCGTAGCACTGGCAGGTGGGGCAGACGAAGGTGCAGGTGCCGCAGCCCAGGCAGGCTTCGGACAGGCTCTTCCAGCTGGGAGAGTCGAAGACCTTCATCAGCACGTCGCCGCCCAGAGGCTCGGCGGTAAAGGTGTGGAGGGGCAGACGGTCGAGGACAGCCTTGGTCTCGGCCTGCTGGGCCTTGACGGCGGCATCGTCGCTCTCCTCAAAGAGGGAAGCGATCTTTTCCTTCAGGGCCTCGCCCTTGGGGGTCACAGCCTCAAAGTAGAGGGCATCGTCGGTCATCCAGCAGACGGCGTCTCCCTCAGGATGGGTGGGGTCGATGCCGAAGGAGGTGCAGAAGCAGGTCTCCTCGGGCTGGCGGCAGGCCATCGTGACGATGGTGCCGTGCTCCCGGCGGTTCTGGTAGTAGGTGTCCACCGGATCCACCAGGAAGACCTTGTCGAGGATGGAGAAGCTGCGGGCATCGCAGGCTCTCACGCCGAAGACCACAAAGTCCTCGGCCTCGGTGCGGGGGTCGATGACCTCGATGGTCTTGCCGGTCATCTTGAAGTTGACCAGTCCCTCGGTCTGGGGGAAGAAGAAGTCCTTGGCACTGCGGACCGTGTTCAGGGCAGCGGTCATCTTCATGCCGGGGGCCCAGCGGAGATACTGGGCCTGTCCGCCGTTGTCGGCGGGGATGTAGAGCGCCTGGCTCTGGGCCATGGCGGCGAACAGCTCATCGAGCTTTTTCAGGGAAAGCTTCAGCATCAGTTGTTCCCTCCCCTTGTGTAGACAATGCTGGGTTCCACATCTTCCTGGGTGTAGTTGGTCAGAGGAGCCCGGCTTTCGGTGTCCTCACCGGCCTGATACTCACCATAGAAGGTGTCGATGTCCTTGATGAATTTCCGGTTGAGCAGGTGGAGGGGAATGTTCTGGGGGCAGACTCTGGAACATTCGCCGCAGTCGGTGCAGCGGCCAGCCACATGGAACGCCCGGATGATGTGGAACATATTCTCCTCAAAGCTGTCGGCAGCGGCCTTCTGGGCGATGCCGGACTGGGGGTTGTCGAAGACGCACTTCTCGCAGGAGCAGGCAGGGCAGACGTTGCGGCAGGCGTTGCAGCGGATGCAGCGGGAGAGCTGGCTGCGCCAGAAGGCGAACCGCTCGTCGGGGGTCATGGCCTCCAGCTTTTCCACCATGTCGAAGCGGTGGCTGTCGAGAACCTCGCCCTCTTCGCCCATGAGCTCGTCGTAAACCATGTGCTTCTTGCTCTTGCAGTTGCGGCAGCGCTCGGGGAGAGCGTCCTCTCTGGCGATGGTCTTCTCGCCGTAGAGGGTGTCGACGACGAAGTTGTCGCCCTCTTCCCGGATGCCCAGGATGCCCTTGACGCCCTTGGCTTTCAAAAACTCACCGTCGGTCTTGCCGTCGCAGGGGATGCCGATGATGTAGACATTCTCCCGGACGATCCGGTGCTCCTTGATGAGCTGGTTGAAGCTGTAGGTGTCGCAGGGTTTCAGGAAAACCAGGATCTTGCCTTCCTTGCGGGAGGCCTGGATCAGGTATTTGGACAGGTTGTTTCCGCAGAAGCTGTTGTAGACAAAGCCCTTTTCCAGCTCCTCGGCGGATTCAAAGACAGCCGGGGTGATGTCGTAGACAAACTCACCGGTCTGCCAACCCAGTACCCGGGTCACGGTGCCGTTTTCCAGCAGCTCCCCCGCGCGGGCGATCATCATTCCTTGCATCTCAGATCCTCCAATCTCTTGTTCTCGCCCAGGCGGGTTACCGTCTCCACGAAGTCGTTCATGGTGGCGGCGAACTTGGCGCCTTCAGCGGCGGAGACCCACTCCACCCGGGTGCGCTCCTTTTCGATGCCCAGATAGTCCAGCATCGAGAAGAGCAGGGTCATTCTTCTTCTGGCATAGTAGTTGCCGGTGGTGTAGTGGCAGTCGCCGGGGTGGCAGCCGCAGAGGATGACGCCGTCAGCGCCTCTCTGGAAGGCACGGAGAATAAACATCGGGTTGACCCGGCAGGAGCAGGGGACCCGGATGATCTTGACATCAGCGGGATAGTTCAGCCGGTTGGTGCCGGCCAGGTCTGCACCGGCATAGGAGCACCAGTTGCAGCAGAAGGCCACGATTTTCGGCTTGAACGCTTTTACTTCATTTGGCATATTGCATCAACCTCCGCCATAATCTGACTGTTAGAGAAGCCCTTCAGGTCCATTGCGCCGGACGGGCAGGCGACGGTGCAGGCGCCGCAGCCCTGGCAGACCGCAGGATTGACCGAGGCCACACGGCGAACCATGGTGGTGCGGTCGGGCATCCGGAATTCCTTGTCCAGGTAGGTGATGGCGCCGTAGGGGCAGACCTTCTCACAGGAGGAGCAGCCGTTGCACATCAGCTCGTTGGACTCAGCGACACAGGGGTTGGTGGTCAGCTTGTCCTTGGCCAGGAGGCCGATGACCTTGGCAGCGGCAGCGCCGGCCTGGGAAACGGTGTCGGGGATGTCCTTGGGGCCCTGGCAGGCGCCGGACAGGAAGATACCGGCAGTGGGGCTTTCCACCGGACGGAGCTTGGCATGCGCCTCGGTGAAGAAGTCGTTGGTGTCCATGCTGGCGGTGAGCATGGTGGCAAGGGGTCTGGCGGTCTTGTCCGGCTCAATGGCGGTGGCCAGAACCACCAGGTCAGCCTCGATATGGAGCTGCTCGCCGGCGATCAGGTCGGAGGCCTGAACCATCAGCTTGCCGTCGGCTCTGGGGGCAACCTTGCCCACCATGCCTTTGATGTAATGAACGCCATACTGCTCAACTGCGCGGCGGTAGAACTCGTCGTAGTTCTTACCGGGGCTGCGGACGTCGATGTAGAAGACATAGACGTCGGTGTCGGGATATTTTTCCCGGGTGAGCATGGCGTGCTTGGCGGTGTACATGCAGCAGATTCTCGAGCAGTAGGTCTTGCCGCAGCCGGAGGTATCCCGGGAGCCGACGCACTGTACGAAAACGATGGTGTGGGGATGCTTGCCGTCGGAGGGACGGAGCAGGGTGCCGCTGGTGGGACCGGCAGCGTTGGTCAGCCGCTCGAACTCCAGAGAGGTGATGACGTCCTTGCTCTGGGAGTAGCCGAACTCGTCAAACTGATCCAGCTTGATGGGGTTGAAGCCGGTAGCCACGACGATGGCGCCGTATTCCCGCTCCACAAACTGATCCTGCTGCTTGTAGTCGATGGCGCCAGCGCCGCAGACCTTGGCACAGAGACCGCACTTGCCGTTCTTCAGCATGTTGCAGTAGTTGGGGTCGATGGTGGCGACCTTCGGCACAGCCTGTGCGAAGGGGATGTAGATGGCGCGGCGGTTGTCCATGCCCAGGTTGAACTCGTTGGGCACGCCCTTCACCGGGCATTTGGCGGTACATTCGCCGCAGCCGGTGCACTTGGTTTCGTCCACGAAGCGGGCCTTCTTCTTAATGGTGACATGGAAGTTGCCCACGAAGCCCTTGACCTTCTCTACCTCACTGAAGGAGAAGATGTTGATCTTTTCATGCTGGGCACAGTCTACCATCTTGGGGGTGAGGATACAAGCTGCACAGTCCAGGGTGGGGAAGGTCTTGTCCAGCTGGGTCATCTTGCCGCCGATGGTGGGCTCTTTTTCGACGATGTCCACCTCGAAGCCGGCGTCTGCGATATCCAGTGCAGTCTGGATACCGGCGATGCCGCCGCCGATGACCAGGGCCCGCTTGATAACGGGGCTTTCACCGGCCATGAGGGGAGCGTTCAGATGGACCTTGGCAATGGCAGCCCGGCCCAGGATGATGGCCTTTTCAGTGGCGGTGGGCATGTCCTTGTGAATCCAGGAGCACTGCTCACGGATGTTGGCGATCTCTACCATGTAGGGGTTGAGACCGGCAGAAGCCGCCGCCTTGCGGAAGGTGTTCTCGTGCATCCGGGGAGAGCAGGAGCAGATGACCACGCCGGTGAGGTTATAGTCCCGGATGGCGTCCTTGACCAGGTTCTGGCCTGCTTCGGAGCACATATACTGATAGTTGATGGAGTAGACAACGCCCGGCTCATGGGACAGGGCCTCGGACACCGCCTTGACATCGACGGTGCCGGCGATGTTACTGCCGCACCAACATACGAATACGCCAATTCTTTGCATGGTTTGTCCTCCTTACTTTGCGTATTTGCGGAAGGCCGTAACAATGGCCTGCTGCGGAAGCTCCTCATCCAGCATCTCGGGGATCTGGCCCGGCTTCAGATGGTTCTGACCCTGCTGGCGGATGACCATCAGGCGGATGGCTTCCACCAGCTTGGCCGGCTCCACATCACGGGGGCAGCGCTCGATACAGGCAAAGCAGGACAGGCATTTGTAGATGGACGGGGAAGCCATCAGCTTCTCGATCTCACCCTTTTCCACCATGTAGACAAACTGATGGGGATGATATTCCATCTCGTCGTAGGAGGGGCAGGTGGCGGAGCATTTGCCGCATCTCATGCACTTGAGGACGTTGACGCCGCTGGTGCGGAGAACCTGTTCTTTCAGGCGATCGCTCATTTTTTCTTCCCTCCTTAGGCTTCTTTGACGCCCAGGGCCTCAGCCAGCAGCTCGGTGAAGTAGTAGACGGGCAGCCGGGGTTCGGGGGCGTTCTTGGTCAGGTTGTAAAGGCAGAGGGGACATGCGGTAATCATCATGTCGGCCTCGGCTTCCACGGCACTCTGCATGACGGTGCCGCTCTTCTTGGCAGCCAGGTTCTTGTCCTCCATGGTGACATAACCGCCGCAGCACTCGTTGCGGTAGGGGTAGAGGACGGGGGTGGCGCCAATGGCCCGGATGAAGTCCTCCATGATCTTGGGGTTTTCCGGGTTGTCCATGGCCAGCACCTTGCCGGGACGGAGAAGCAGGCAGCCGTAGTAAGCAGCGATCTTCTTGCCGGTGAGGGGGTTCTTCACCGCAGCGGCGAGCTTGTCAAAGCCCACCACATCCCGGAGCATCTCCAGGTAGTGAAGCACCTGGGTCTCCCCGTTGTAGGGGGTCTCCAGCTTCATGTAGTTGTTGGCCTTCATGGCGAAGTCGGCGTCGGTAGCCATGGCGTGGTTGGTCTGCTTGATGACGTTGTGGCAGGCAGAGCAGAGGGTGACCAGTCCGGTCTCCCGGGCGTCAGCCAGTGCCCGCACCGAGGACAGCTTGGTGGCGATCTCATCTTTTGCCATGGAGAAGGCGCCGCCGCAGCACTGCCACTCGGCAAGCTCCCGCAGCTCGATGCCCAAAGCCTCGGCGGAAAGACGGGCGTACCGGTCCAGATCCTTGGCCTTGGTCTTCAGCGTGCAGCCGGGATAGTAACTAAAAATCATATCTTTCCCTTCCCTTTTCAATGGGTTTGCGGATGGAGGGCTTATGCCATCTCCTCCGGGTGGAATACCTCGTCAAATTTCTCAGCGGTCAGGAAGCCCAGCTGAACACAGGCCTCTTTCAGGGAGATGTTGTCCTTGTAGGCCTTCTTGGCGGTCTTGGCAGCGTTCTCATAGCCGATGTAGGGGTTGAGCGCAGTGACCAGCATCAGGGAGTTGTGGAGATTGTGGTGCATCTTTTCCCGGTTGGCGGTGATGCCCACAGCGCAGTTGTTGTTGAAGGAGACGATGCACTCAGCCAGCAGACGGGCGGACTGGAGGAAGTTGTAGATGCAGACCGGCATGAAGACGTTCAGCTCGAAGTTGCCCTGGGAGGCAGCCATGCCGACGGCCACATCGTTGCCCATGACCTGAACGGCCACCATGGTCACAGCCTCACACTGGGTGGGGTTGACCTTGCCGGGCATGATGGAGGAGCCGGGCTCGTTTTCGGGGATGAAGATCTCGCCCAGGCCGTCACGGGGGCCGCTGGCCAGCCAGCGGACGTCGTTGGCAATCTTCATCATGTCGGCGGCCAGAGCCTTCAGGGCGCCGTGAGCGAAGACCAGCTCGTCCTTGCTGGTGAGGGCGTGGAACTTGTTGGGAGCGGTGACGAAGTCCTTGCCGGTGAGCTGGGAAACAGCCTCAGCGACCTTGACGTCAAAGCCAGCAGGGGCGTTGAGGCCGGTGCCGACAGCGGTGCCGCCCAGGGCCAGCTCCTTGAGCTCAGGCAGGGCGATCTCCAGCATCTTTCTGTCTTTTTCCAGAGAGGAGCGCCAGCCGCTGATCTCCTGGGAGAACTTGATGGGGGTGGCATCCTGGAGGTGGGTACGGCCGCTCTTGACGATGCCCTCGTTCTCGGCCTCGAGGCGTTTGAAGGTGGCGATGAGCATGTCGATGGCGGGGAAGAGCTTGTCCTCAATGGCCAGCACCGCAGAGATGTGCATAGCGGTGGGGAAGGTGTCGTTGGAGGACTGGCTCATGTTGATGTCGTCATTGGGGTGGAGCAGCTTCTCGCCGGCGATCTCGTTGCCCCGGTTGGCGATAACCTCGTTGGCATTCATGTTGGACTGGGTGCCGGAACCGGTCTGCCAGACCACCAGGGGGAAGTGATCGTTGAGAGAACCGCTGATGACCTCGTCGCAGGCCTGAGAGATGGCGGCCAGCTTCTTGTCGGTCATTCTTTCGGGTTTGAGGGCGTGGTTGGCCATGGCGGCAGCCTTCTTGAGGATGCCGAAGGCATGGGTGATTTCCCGGGGCATGGTCTCGATGCCCACGCCGATGGGGAAGTTCTGATGGCTGCGTTCAGTCTGGGCGGCCCAGTAACGGTCAGCGGGGACCTTGACTTCGCCCATGGAATCGTGTTCAATGCGGTATTCCATTGTCATATCCTTCTTTCTTTCAAAGACCGGGAGCGGGGGTTTTAGAGGCACCCGGTCCCTTACATT
>CALXFL010000052.1 GCA_944387515.1 uncultured Clostridia bacterium | reverse complement strand
CCGCCTTCCATGGATAGTCTGGTGCCGGGCTTTATTCTGGAGGCAGCCGTCAAGGATCTGTACGGCGACGATGCCGTCCTGAATACCGAGGATGCAGGCGACATGATCGCCTGGCCGGAGCTGGACGCCTACGAGCTTTACGGTTTTGGATACAGCTTTTTCCCCACCCGGTATCCGGTGAAGATGACCTGGGAGGGAGATCTGCTGAAGGTGGATTTGGTGACGCTCATTACTTCGGGGGATTCAGGAGGTCCCCGGCCTCTGCTTCAGGAAGGGGAGGATTACACCTGGCTGGGTGAAGAATGGCGTTATCAGCCCATTCTGGCGGAGGTGAAGGCCAGTGATCTGGCTCCTACGGACGCCATGACCTTCCGCAGGGGGGAAGATGGACGGCTGATCCGGGTGTCATAATGGAAATACAGCGCTGCCCTGCGGGATGGCTCCCCGGGCAGCGTTTTGTTTTGGCAGGACAAAGCGCAGGAATTCCTTTTTTCTCTTTTCTTTTTGGAATATTTAGGATATAATAATGGCGGCATCAGGAGAAAGATGTGCACAGCGTGAAGGGAGGAACCTCCATGAAAAAAGCAGCGTTGTTTTGTGTGGTTGGCCTTTTGGCAGTTGGTTTGTTGACTCTTATGTATATTTATCTCAACAGCAGCCAGGGAGAAACGCCTGAAGAGTCTCAGGCGGGTCCGGCGCTGACTGCAAAACCGGTCATCTATCTCTATCCGGAGACAGAAACTGAGGTTTCGGTGACACTGGATTACGGCGGCACCCTGACGACGACCTATCCCGCCTACAATCAGGGCTGGCAGGTCACGGCCAGACCGGACGGCACCCTTATCAATCAGGCAGATGGCCGGGAATATTCCTATCTGTTCTGGGAGGGAATTTCTGATACGGCTTATGATTTTTCGGAAGGGTTTGTGGTGAAAGGCAGCGACACGGCCGCCTTTTTGCAGCAGGCTCTGGAAGAAATGGGCATGACGCCCCGGGAATACAACGAGATGATCGTCTACTGGCTGCCCATGATGGAGGGAAACCCCTATAATCTCATTTCCTTCCAGACGGATCGCTATACCGAGCTGGCCGAGCTCTCCATCTCGCCCCAGCCGGACAGTTTGCTGCGGGTCTTTATGGCCTGGCAGGCGCTGGAGGAACCGGTGGAGGTTTCGCCTCAGGAGCTTCCCGCTTTTGAGCGGACAGGCTTTACGGTGGTGGAATGGGGCGGTACCCAGGTAAAATAACAGGGAGGAATCAGCATGAATGATACCGTTGCGCTGGTAACCGGCGCATCCCGGGGCATCGGGCGGGCTGCCGCCTTTGCTCTTTGGCGGGCCGGATACCGGGTGGCCCTTTGCTGTAAAAGTTCCCGGCAGGCTGTGGAGGAGCTGGCGGCGGATCTCAACACCCAGCGGCCGGACAGTGCCCTGGCGGTGCTGGCCGATGTGGGAGATTCTGCCCAGGTGGACCGGATGTTTGACCAGATTGAGGAAGCACTGGGACCGGTGGAGGTCCTGGTGAACAACGCCGGTGTGGCCCAGCAGAAACTCTTCACCCAGCTGACCGATGCCGACTGGGACCGGATCTTTGATGTCAGCGTCAAGGGCACCTTTTATTGCTGCCGCCGGGCGGCACCGGGGATGATCCGCCGCCATCGGGGCAGCATCATCAACCTCTCCTCTATGTGGGGACAGGTGGGCGCCTCCTGCGAGGTTCACTATTCCGCCGCCAAAGGGGCGGTGATCGCCTTCACCAAAGCCCTTGCCCAGGAACTGGGGCCGTCGGGCATCCGGGTCAACTGTGTGGCGCCCGGTGTCATCAACACCGAGATGAATAGCGCTCTTTCTCCCGAAACCCTGGAAGCCCTCCGGGATGAGACGCCGTTGGGCGTCATCGGAACGCCGGAGGATGTGGCAGAGAGCATTCTGTTTCTGGCCTCCGGCCGGGCGGCTTTCATCACCGGACAGGTGCTGGCCCCCAACGGTGGTATGGTGGTATAGTGTTTTGTATTGCAACAATGATAGAAAGGAAGTCAACCCCATGAATAAAGGTGTAATCATAGGTGCGGTGGTCGCAGTAGCAGTACTGGCCGCAGGAGGACTGGTCATTTCCTCGCTGTTTCAGCCGGTGGAGCGGGAGCTTGTAAGTTCTGCTCCCGCCCAGCTCCAGAGCAGCACGGAAAGCACCGCTTCCACCGAAAGTACTGCTCCGGAGAGTTCCTCTCTGCCCGAGACGGATCCCTTTGTAGGCGCTCCGATTCCCCAGAATGAGGACATGGCGGACAGCAGCTGGCTGGACGATGCCATTTTCATTGGCGATTCCCTCACCTATGGCCTGTCGTCCTACCAGATTCTGCCGGCGGAGCAGGTGCTCGCCCATACCGGCATCAACCCCCAGACCATTCTCACTTCGGAATGCATTGAGACAGCAAACGGCACCAAAACTGTGTTGGATGCGCTGGCTGAGAAATCCCCCGGCAAGATCTATATCATGCTGGGTGCCAATGGCGTTGGATTCCTGTCCAGCGAAAACATCGTGGAGAATTATGGACAGCTGATTGATGGTATCCGAGAGCTTTTCCCCGACGTGCCCATTTATGTACAGTCCATTCTGCCGGTGACGGCTGAAAAGAGCAGTGATTCCCGGTATGCCAACAGCAAAATTGACCAGTACAATGCCGATATTGCCCAGATGGCGGCGGATAAAGAGGTCTATTACCTGAATGTTGCCGAGGCCCTGAAGGATGAAAACGGCAACCTGCCCACCGAACTCAGCGGTGATGGCATGCATTTCGGTCCATCCACCTATGAGAAGTGGCTGGAATACCTGCGCTGCCACCGGGCAGAGTGAGGGAAGGCACCATGACCATTCGATTTGCCCGGTCGGAGGACGCCGCTGGGATTCTGGACATTTACGCGCCCTACATCCGGGAAACCGCCATCACCTATGAATATGAGGTGCCCTCGCTGCAGGCTTTCACCGCCCGGGTGGAAAAGATTGCAGCCCGGTATCCCTATCTGGTCTGTGAGGAGGATGGGGAGATTCTGGGGTATGCCTACGCTTCGGAATACCGGACCCGGGCGGCTTTCCAGTGGGACACCGAGCTGTCCATCTATCTCAGGCAGGATCTTCAGGGAAGGGGCATTGGCCGGATGCTGTATGACCGGCTGCTGCCGATGCTGACCGTGCAGGGATTCCAGAAGGCTTATGCCAGCATTTCGGTTCCCAATCCCAGCAGTGTGGCCTTTCACCGGGCCTATGGTTTCCGGGAGGTGGCCTGCTTTGAGCATGTGGGGTACAAGCTGGGCAGCTGGCGGGATCTCCTCTGGATGGAGAAACGGCTGGCTCCGCTTGCCGATCCGCCTGCACTGGTTCGGATGCTGGCAGACTGCCTGCCTGAGTTTGAAAAGATTTTGTCTGGCTGCTGATGGGATGATTTTTACCTGAATTTTGAAGGGCATTTACTCCAATCGCAAAAATAAAAAGTCAATATCCACAAAAACAATCGAAAGATGCAGGATGATTTCATTTTTTTAGTCAAAGTCCGCATTGACAGCAAGGCAAAAATCGTTTATGATAAAATTACACAAGGTATCGGCATCAGCGGTCCGGTATCTTGACGCCCAGGGCGGTATTTCGTCCGGAGAAAGAAAGGATTGTGATAGACATGGTGAATACCAAGTACAATGAGTGGCTGTCCAAAGCGGTGGAGGATCCGGATCTTTCCGCAGAGCTCAAGGCAGTAGCCGGAAACGATGAGGAGATCAACGACCGGTTCTACCGGGAGCTGGAATTTGGTACCGGCGGCCTTCGGGGCGTCATCGGTGCTGGCACCAACCGGATGAACATTTACACCGTCCGCAAGGCCACTCAGGGCATTGCCGATTACATCAATGCCACCACCGAAAACGGCTCGGTTGCCATCAGCTATGACAGCCGCATCAAGTCTGATGTTTTTGCCAAAGAGGCCGCCCGGGTTCTGGCAGCCAACGGCATCCGGGTTCATCTGTATCCCGAACTGATGCCCACTCCCTGCCTGTCCTTTGCAGTCCGCCAGCTTCACTGCTCCATGGGTGTCATGGTGACAGCCAGCCACAACCCCGCCAAGTACAATGGCTACAAGGCCTATGGTCCCGACGGCTGTCAGATCACCAATGAGACTGCCGATGCCGTACTGGCCAACATCAAGGCGGTCAACGAATTTGACGACGTCAAGGTGGCAGATTTTGAAGAGGCTCTGGCAAAGGGTGTCATTTCCTACATCGGACAGGACGTTTACGAAGCCTATTATCAGTGCGTACTGGAGCAGTCCCTCAATGCCGAACTAGCAGCGGAGAGCGGCTTCAAGATCGTGTACACCCCCCTCAACGGCACCGGAAACAAGCCGGTTCGGGAGATCCTCAAGCGCATCGGCATCAAGGATGTCACCGTCGTACCGGAGCAGGAAAACCCCGACGGCAATTTCCCCACCTGCCCCTTCCCCAACCCCGAAATCAAGCAGGCCCTGGAGCTGGGCATCAAGCTCTGCGAGGAGACCGGCTCGGATCTGCTGCTGGCCACCGACCCCGACTGTGACCGTGTGGGCATCGCTGTCAAGTATAACGGCGATTACAAGCTGCTGACCGGTAACGAAGTAGGCGTACTGCTGCTCAACTACATCGCTTCCCAGCGGATTGCCAAGGGTACCATGCCGAAGAATCCCGTGGCCGTCAAGACCATTGTTACCAACGAGATGACCGCCCGTGTTGCTGAGCAGTACGGTGTGGAGCTGGTCAACGTGCTGACCGGTTTCAAATACATCGGCGAACAGATCGCCATGCTGGAGGCCAAAGGAGAGGCCAACCGCTATATCTTCGGCTTCGAGGAGAGCTATGGCTACCTGGCCGGCACCTATGTGCGGGACAAGGACGCTGTGGTGGCTTCGATGCTCATCTGCGAGATGGCTGCTTTCTATTCCAAGGAGGGTAAGAGCCTGGTAGATGTGCTGAACGGCCTCTATGAGAAGTACGGCTATCACCTCTGCACTCAGGCATCCTTTGCCTTTGAAGGCGAGCAGGGCATGGCCAACATGGCAGCCATCATGAAGGAACTGAGTGAGCATCCTGCTGCTGAAATCGGCGGCGTGAAGGTCACCCTGTTCAACGATTATCAGGCCCAGGTTTCCACCAATTGTGTCACTGGAGAAAAGACACCGATCCAGCTGCCCAAGTCCGCTGTGCTGATGTATGGTCTGGAAAATGGCTACAAAGCGGTGATCCGTCCCTCCGGTACAGAACCCAAGATTAAGATCTATTACTTTATTATTGAAAAGACCGAAGAGGAAGCCAGAGCCGCTGAGAAAGTTTTGAATGAGAATTTCACAAAACTTTTGAGAATCTGACAACATTTGTGTATAACGCCGAACCTCTGTCGAAACATCTTGACATTCCATCGGATAATCTTTAAAATAGGGAATTAAGAGAGAACTTTTAGGGAGGATCATAACAATGGCAGATGTAAAAACCATTGGCGTGCTCACAAGTGGCGGCGATGCCCCTGGCATGAATGCGGCGATCCGCGCCGTAGTCAGAGCTGCCATCAAAAACGGCATGAAGGTAAAAGGCGTTATGAGAGGCTACAATGGCCTGCTGCATAATGATTTTGTAGATTTGGATATGCGGGATGTTTCCGACATCATCAATAGAGGTGGTACCATCCTGTATACTGCTCGCTGCAAAGAGTTTTCCACTGAGGAAGGCGTGCGTCGGGCTGCTGAAAACTGCAAAGCTGCCGGCATTGAGGGCCTGGTGGTCATTGGCGGCGATGGTTCTTTCCGTGGCGCCAGAGATCTGACCAATCTGGGTGGAATCAACTGCGTTGGTCTGCCCGGCACCATCGATAACGACATCTCCTGCACCGATTATACCATTGGCTATGATACTGCCATGAATACCGCTATGGAAATGGTGGACAAACTGCGGGATACCGCACAGTCTCACGACCGCTGCACCGTGGTAGAGGTGATGGGCCGGCATGCCGGTTATATCGCTCTCAATGCGGGTATTGCAGTAGGTGCTTCCTATATCGTAGTGCCTGAAAAGAAGCTGGATATGGAGGCGCTGATTTCCAAGATTAAAGCGGCTCACGCCATGGGCAAACAGCACTTTATCGTTGTTGTAGCGGAAGGTGTGGCCATGGAAGTGGAGGGCGGTTCCAACTGGATCGCCAAAGAGATTGAAACTGCAACTGGTATTGAAACCCGCGCAACCATTCTTGGTCATGTACAGCGTGGCGGCAATCCCACCGTTACCGACCGTGTGGCAGCTACTACCATGGGTCATCATGCTGTGGAACTGCTGAAGGAAGGAATCGGCAACCGTGTTGTCGGTCAGCGCGCTGGCAAGGTTGTGGATTTCGATATCAACGAAGCTTTGCAGATGAAGAAGTCTCTGCCGATGGATCTCTACGCCATTGCGGATGATGTTTCCTTCTGATATTCTCTGAAACGATGAAAAAGCAGCTCTTCTGCAAGGAGAGCTGCTTTTTTGATTTAGCAGATATGAAAAAACGGACTGCTTGGCAGTCCGTTTTTTGTCGTCAGTGGGTATAGGTGGAAGCGCATTCAAAGCCTTCTTTGAGTTCTTCCAGCATCGAGAAGCACTTTCCGGTTCCAATGCCCACACAGTCAATGGGATTGTCAGCCAGCCGTACCTGTACGCCGGTATTTTCTGCAATCAGCTGGTCAAGTCCCTGAATCTGGGAGGTGCCGCCGGTCATGGTGATGCCATTCTGGTAAATATCGCCGGTGAGTTCAGGGGGCGTGCGCTCCAGAACATTCCGGACGCCCAGCACAATCTCTGCTGCAAAGGGACGAAGCACGTCAAACAGCTCCAGCTGATTGATGGTGATCTGTTCGGGATAACCGGTGAGGAGATTGCGGCCCTTGACGGTGGCGGTAACCTGGTCAGAGGGTTCAAAGACGCAGCCGATTTCCTTTTTGATGCTCTCGGCTACTGTGGTGCCGATGGCCAGCTTGTAACGGTTCTGGATGTACTTGACAATGGCTTCGTCCAGGACATTGCCGGCAATCTTGAGGGAATGGGAGACAACAATGCCGCCCAGAGAGATGACGGCAATATCCGTGGTGCCGCCGCCGGAATCCACCACCATCTGTCCGTCCGGCTTGAGGACGTCAAGACCGGCGCCAATGGCAGCGGCGATGGGCTCATCAATCAGAAATACCTTCCGGGCACCTGCGCTCATGGCGGCCTCCACCACCGCCCGTGCCTCTACCCTTGTAATGGCTGAGGGGATGCAGATGGCAATCCGGGGCTTGATAATGAAGCTGCGGGATACCTTTTTGACGAACTCTTTGATGAGATACTCGGTGAAAAGGTGGTTGGAGATGACACCCTCCCGGATCGGGCATTCGGTGAGAATATATGCGGGAGTACGGCCCAGCATCCGCAGGGCTTCATGTCCCACGGCCACCACCTGTTCCGTGCGCTTGTTATAGGCCACAACGCTGGGCTCTTCCAGAACGATGCCCTTGCCGCAGCGATAGACGATGATTTTTGTGGTACCCAGATCGATACCCAGATCAATTCCAGCCAAGGTGGCTTCCTCCTTTATCCTAATAAAATAACTCTGTCATCCATTATACACATCTTGTCCGGGCAATGCAATTGCGGCAATGTTAATTTTTTATGGGGAAGACGGATGCGCAGCAGGGGTTTGCAGATATTTTTTCGGGGTGATGCCCTTGCGCTTTTTGAAGGTCTTGATAAAGTAGCTCAGGTCATTGAAGCCGCAGGCAAAAGCCACCTCGGTCACCGATTGGTCGGTGGTCAGCAGCTGGCAGCAGGCATGCTCAATGCGGCAGGCGTTGAGGTACTCGATGGGGGTCTGGTGGGTCATCTCCTGGAAGAAGCGGCAGAAGTATTTGGGGGACATGCCGGCTGCCCGGGAAAGCTCGCTGAGGGTCAGCGGGGAGGCGTAGTTTTCCTCGATCAGGGTCAGCACCTTTTTCAGCTGGGTGACCTTTTTGTAGTTCTTTCCCCCTTGTAGCATCCCTTCCTCCACCAATCCCAGACAAATGGCCTGTCCGAACAGCTGGTACAACGCGCCCCGCACCAGCAGCTGCCAGCCGGAGGGCCGGCTGTTCATGGCAGAAAACAGGGTTTCTGCGGCCCCGTTCATGGCGGGATGATGAGGGGGAATGCTCTGCAATACCAGATGCCGGTCCAGCAGCTGTTCAATGTACACATTACAGGCGTCATCCCGGCGCATCAGCATCTTCAGGTCAAAGACCACACATTCATAGACACAGTTGTCCGGCTCTCCGGCGTGGAGCGTTCCACCGGGAATAAAGATTAGATCTCCGGTAGAGGCGGTCATCTCCCGGTTATCCAGGGTGAGGTGGAGCTCTCCGCTGAGTATCCGGATGATTTCATACTCCATATGCCAGTGAAAAGCCATCACATATTGTGGATGCTGGGCGGTCAGATGATAGACTGAAATGGGAAAATCGGGGGTACCCCGTCTTTTCTGTTCATTGTACTGCAAAAACTGCACCAAAATCCCTCCTTTCCGGAAGAGGTGAATATCTGACGAAAAAATGCTATAAAAACACAGGAAATTCTCCTATTTAGCCAGTATAATAACAGTATAGCAAAAATGAGCCTCTCTGTACAGAGGTTTTGAAAAATCAGGAGGTATTTGTGATGGCAGCAAGCAGATTGATCGGCGATTACCCTGTAATCGGCATTCGTCCCACCATTGACGGGCGCAGAGGAGCCATGCGGGTGCGGGAATCTCTGGAAGAGCAGACCATGAATATGGCCCGGGCTGCCGCCAAGCTCTTTACAGATAACCTGCGCTATACCAACGGCGAACCGGTAAAGGTTGTCATTGCCGACACCACCATCGGCCGTGTGGCAGAGAGTGCCGCCTGCGCAGACAAGTTCAAAAAGGCCGGTGTGGATATCACTCTGACCGTTACCCCCTGCTGGTGCTACGGCTCCGAGACCATGGACATGGATCCCATGACCATCAAGGGCGTCTGGGGCTTCAATGGCACCGAGCGTCCCGGCGCTGTTTATCTGGCATCGGTACTGGCTTCTCATGCCCAGAAGGGCCTGCCCGCCTTTGGCATCTACGGCCATGACGTGCAGAATGCCGATGACACCGAAATTCCCGCTGACGTGGCAGAGAAGCTGCTGCGGTTCGGCCGGGCTGCCGTTGCCGCCGCTACCATGCGGGGCAAATCCTACCTGCAGATCGGTTCCATCTGCATGGGCATTGCTGGTTCCATCATCAGCCCTGAGTTCTTTGAGGAATACCTGGGCATGCGTGTAGAGTCCGTGGACGAGGTGGAAATCATCCGCCGCATGACCGAGGGCATCTACGACCATGCCGAATATGAGAAGGCCCTGGCCTGGGTCAAGGCAAATTGCCCCGAAGGCTTTGACAAGAACCCCCCCGAGCTCCAGAAGACCCCTGCCCAGAAGGAGGCAGACTGGGAGTTCATCGTCAAGATGATGTGCATCATCAAGGACCTGTACAATGGCAACCACAACCTGCCCGCTGGCTGCGAGGAGGAAATGGTGGGCCACAACGCCATCGCCGGCGGCTTCCAGGGTCAGCGTCAGTGGACCGACTTCTATCCCAACTGCGACTTCCCCGAGGCCATGCTCAACTCTTCCTTTGACTGGGAGGGCGCCAGAGAGCCCTATGTGATGGCCACCGAAAACGATACCCTCAACGGCGTTGGTATGCTGTTTGGCAAGCTGCTCACCGGCAGAGCCCAGATCTTCGCCGACGTACGTACCTACTGGAGCCCCGAGGCTGTCAAGAAGGCCACCGGCTATGAGCTGGAAGGCATTGCCAAGGAAGCTGGCGGCTTCATCCACCTGATCAACTCCGGCGCTGCCTGCATCGATGCCTGCGGCGAAGTGAAGGATGCCCAGGGCAATGGTGTCATCAAGCCCTTCTGGGAGATGACCGAAGAGGACCAGCAGGCTTGCCTGAAGGCCACCACCTGGAATGCAGCCGATACGGGTTACTTCCGTGGCGGCGGATTCTCCTCTCGTTTCCTGACCCGCAGCGAGATGCCTGTCACCATGGTGCGGCTGAATCTGGTCAAGGGCCTGGGCCCCGTCATGCAGATCGCCGAGGGCTACACCATCAACCTGCCTGATGAGGTATCCGATGCTCTCTGGAAGCGCACCGACTACACCTGGCCCTGCACCTGGTTTGCTCCCCGGATCACCGGTAAGGGCGCCTTTACCTCCGCTTATGATGTGATGAACAACTGGGGTGCCAACCACGGCGCCATCAGCTATGGCCATATCGGCGCTGACCTGATTACTCTCTGCTCCATCCTGCGGATCCCGGTCTGCATGCACAACGTGCCTGAGGAAAAGATCTTCCGTCCCGCTGCCTGGAATGCCTTCGGCATGGATAAAGAGGGCCAGGATTACCGGGCCTGCGCCGCCTACGGCCCCATGTATAAATAAGGCTGGCCGCAGAGGAAGGAGACAATATGAAATATCAGGAAGTTCGGGAGCAGATCTGCGATGTCTGCCACAAGATGTGGCAGCTGGGCTGGGTTGCTGCCAATGACGGCAACGTGTCGGTGAAACTGGATGACGGCACTTTCATGGCCACCCCCACCGGCATCAGCAAGAGCTTCATCACCCCGGAAAAGCTGGTCATCATCGACTCCACCGGCAAGGTGCTGGAAGGAGAACCCGGCTATAAGCCCTCCTCCGAAATCAAGATGCACCTGCGCTGCTATGCAGAGCGCCCCGATGTAGGCGCTGTGGTTCATGCCCATCCGCCCACAGCCACCGGCTATGCCGTGGCTGGCAAGAGCCTGGATGAGTATTCCATGATCGAGACCGTTATTGCCATTGGTTCGATTCCCCTGACCCCTTATGGCACCCCCAGCACCGATGAGGTGCCCAATGCCATCGC
>CALXFL010000051.1 GCA_944387515.1 uncultured Clostridia bacterium | reverse complement strand
GCCGACCACAAGGGCATGAGCTCCTTTCAGGCCCTGACTACCGCTATTGCCGCCCAGGTGGGCACCGGCAACATCACCGGCTGTGCCACCGCTCTGGCCTCCGGCGGACCGGGCGCTATCTTCTGGATGTGGGTCAGCGCCTTTTTCGGCATGGCCACCATTTACAGTGAGGCCGTGCTGGCCCAGAAGTTCCGCCGGGTGCGGGACGGCCAGATCACCGGCGGTCCCATCTACTATATCCGGGCGGTGTTCCGGGGAAAATTCGGCCGGCTGCTCAGCGGATTTTTCTCTATTGCGCTGATTCTGGCGCTGGGCCTCATGGGCAACATGGTGCAGTCCAACTCCATCGGTTCGGCCTTCCACAATGCCTTCGGCATCCATCCCCTGATTGTGGGTGTGGTTGTCACCGCCATTGCCGGTTTCATCTTTCTGGGCGGTGTGAAGCGGCTGGCATCGGTGACCGAAAAGCTGGTGCCGGTGATGGCAGTCTTCTACATTCTGGGTTGTCTGGTAATCCTGGTCATCAACCACGATATGATTCTCACCGCCTTCCAGCAGATCTTCGTGCTGGCCTTTGAACCCCAAGCCATGGCAGGCGGCGTCCTGGGCGTCACCATCAAAGAGACCATGCGGTATGGCGTGGCCCGGGGCCTGTTCTCCAATGAGGCCGGTATGGGCAGCACTCCCCATGCTCATGCACTGGCCAAGGTGAAGAAGCCGGAGGAGCAGGGCTTTGTGGCGATGATCGGCGTTTTCATCGATACCTTCATCGTGCTGACTCTGACCGCGCTGGTGATTCTCACCTCCGGGATGCTCTCTACCGGTGAGACGGCAACCACCCTGGCACAGCTGGCCTTTAACCAGGCCTTTGGCTCCTTCGGCAACGCCTTTGTGGCAATTTGTATGCTCTTTTTCGCCTTCTCCACCATCATTGGCTGGTATTTCTTCGGTGAGGTCAATGTGCGGGCACTGTTCGGCAAAAAGGCCATTCCGGTGTACAGCTTGCTGGTGCTGGCGTTTGTGCTGGTGGGTTCGGCCCTTCAGGTGGATCTGGTGTGGAGTCTGTCCGACCTGTTTAATGGCCTGATGGTGCTGCCCAACCTGATTGGTTTGCTGGCGCTTTCTGGGCTGGTGGTGCGGATGACCAAGGGCGTCCGCAGCCAGCGGGATGAAGAGCGTTTTCCCGATGATCCCGAGGTGCAGAAGCTGATGGCAGAGGAACAAGCGGAATAAAGAACAAGGCGTGCCGCCCTTTCTTTTACAAAAACCATTCCAGAATACTGAGCTTTTCCTTCTCCCGCTCCCAGAAGAGGATCAGCTCGCTGCCGTCGTCCTGGCGTTGGTACCAGAAGACGGCTTCCCGGCCGGGCCATTGCTCCGGCGGGACCTCGATCTCGGTAAGCCAGCTTTCTGCCGCTTCGGTGAAGGATTCACCGTACCGATTGAAGCCCTCCGATCCCCAGCACACCATCTTCTCCACCGGCTCCGGGTCGGTGCAGGAAAAGACGTGGTAGCGGATGCCGTCGCCGTGGAAGCTGGGCCCGGAGTCTGCTTCATAGACCAGCTCAGCTCTTCGAGGCAGCGAAATCCCCCAGTTGAGGCGTACCACCCAGTCATAGTCGGTGGCGCGTCTGAGGACCAGGATGCCCGTCACCACTGCCGCTGCCGCCAGCAGCAGCACCGCCGCCAGCAGGACGGCTTTTTTTCTGGTCATGTCAGTCCTCCTTTTTCCGGTAGGCCAGCAGGTCGCCCGGCTGGCAGTCCAGCGCCTCACAGAGCTTTGCCAGGGTGGAAATTTTCAGTGCCCGGGCCTTGCCATTTTTCAGCACCGAGACGTTGGCAATGGTGATGCCCACCCGTTCGGCCAGCTCGGTGACGCTCATCTTCCGCTTGGCCAGCATCACGTCGATGTTGAAGAGTATTTCTCCTTCCATGGCTTCCTCCTTATATGGTCCAGTCGCTCTGTTCCTGGAGGATGGCGGCCTTTTTCACCAGGTGGGAGAGCGCTGCCGCCGTCACCGATACCGCCGCACCGGCAAACACCACGCCCAGGGACGCCAGCAGGACGCCGGGATGGCTCATGTTCAGAAAGAGAAGCAGCACATTTCCGGCGAAAAAGAACGCGGCATCTCCGGCGGCCAGCATCGACACCCATCCCAGCCGCCGGGCGTTTTCCTCCGAGAAGGAGCGGTCCCGGCCGATGCTGCCGGCGATTTTCCATCCCAGCACCAGCGCTCCATAGCAGGGGATGCCGGTCACCCAGAGAAAGATCAACCAGGGCCAGTAGCGGTTGGAAAACTCAGGATAGGCATCCCGCAGCATCCCACCGCAGGCGGGAAGGGCCAGCAGGTAGACCGCCAGTCCACAGAATCCCACACCAGCGATCACGCATTTCAGCCAGATAGAGAGGGTTTTCTGTTCCATGTCATCAGCCTCCTTTGGCTTCAGTATAGCGCCAAAGGAATCGAATGTCAAGAAAAATTTATTGTATTACGATAAAAATTTTCTGTATTTCGGCATGCGGGGGCAGAAAAAGTCCCCTGTCCAGTGGACAGGGGGCGTATGGATATCCGGTGAGGTTATTTTCTGAGGGTTTCTTCTGCTGCCAGCAGCTGGATGAACAGGCCGCCCTGTACGGTCCGATTCTGGAAGCCCACATGGCCGCCATCCCGGGTGGGGTACTGGACCTGCCGGCCGGTGATGGTCTGGTACCAGTCGGTCATGGGCACCCGGTCGGGAGTGCGGTGGTAGAACTGCCAGAGGGGCTCCACAAAGGCCTCGAAAACCGCACGGTCGCCGGTAAGGGCTGCCGTCCAGACGAGCCAGTCGGACTTGGTGTAGGTTTCCCGGTTGTCCAGGGGCATGCCGTAAGGGTTCACCTGCTTCATGCAGCTGGCAAGCTCGCTGGCCATGACTTCCGGCGGGAAGAGGCCGAAGCCCAGCACCCGGTCCCAGATGGCGTTGTACTTCATGCTGAAGCTGCCGGGCTGGTCAAAGGCCAGACGGTAGCTGCCGTCGCCGTTGGCGGCGCTTTGCTGCCAGTGGGCCGCCATCTCCCGGGCTGCCTTGTCGTAGCGGTCGCCCTCGGCCTCCTCGCCCAGCATCCGGCAGAGACGGCCCAGTCCGGCCAGACCCATGATGGCCTTGAGGGAGAGGTTGCAGTTGTGGGCCAGATGGCCGGCGAAGTCGTCAGTGCAGAGCTGCTCGCCCGGATCGGCGCCGTGGGTCAGCAGATATCCGGCCCACTGCTTCAGCACCGGCAGGTGCTCTCTGGCAAAGTCCAGCTTGCCGTCGGCCACCGTCACCGCCGTCATCATCAGGAGCATATTGCCGCATTCCTCCACCGGCATCTGGGATTTGGGGTCGGTGCCGCCGGAGTAGACCTGGCCATTGAGCAGGGGATACTGGCCTGCATCATGGGGGGCAAAGTCGAAGGGCCAGATCGGATCTGCTGCATAGCGGAAGATGGGCCGCATCATGCCCCGCACCAGCTCGGGTGCAAAGAGCAGGAAGAGGGGCATGGAGGGGTAGCTCACGTCCACTGTAGCGGCACAGCCGTTGGAGAAGCACTCCTTGGAGATGTAGAGGATTTCGCCGTTTTCATCCAGCACCAGCTTGTGGGCTGCCAGCACCTGCCGCCAGGCCAACTCCAACAGCTCGGCGTAGTGTTCGCCGCCAGCCCGGACAGCCCGGGCAAAGAGCCGAGTGGAGAAATCGTCGCACCGCTGCCGGACGGTCTCAAAGCCGTCCAGGGCCTCGGCCATGGCGGTCTCGATGGTCTTGCCGTCCCGGTTCCACCAGGAGCGGAGATTTTTGCCGAAATACTGAATGCTCTCCTGGTCGTCATAGCCCAGGGCAAAGAGCACCGGGGCAGCCGAAGCGTCTGCTTCAGCGCAGATCCAGGTCATGGCGTCCTGGCAGGTGGAGAGCCGGACCTGTTCGCCTTTGGCGGACAGGCAGACCCAGCCCCAGTCAATCCGCAGGTCGTCGCCGCTGCGGGAGAGCACAGGCTGGTTCTTGCTGCCCATTTTGAGGACAGCGGGATCCTGAGTGACCTCCACCGGCATCTGTCCCCGATGGTCCAGGCAGAGCTCCTCGCTGGCCCTGAGGGACACCTGGACGCTGTGGGCGGCGCCGTCGAGACTTTCCGCCTTCACTTCCAGCAGGCCCACCGGACGGGTCAGCAGGTCATAGTCGTCCGGCAGCAGGGGGGTGAGGAAAAACAGAGTCAGCCGCACGCCGGCCGCCTCCATAACGGCGGTGGTGGAAAGGGCGTCGGCGGAGAGGCTTTGCTGGGTCATGGCCGGAGCGTCGCTTTCGCCCAGAAAGCGGAACCGCTGGCCGTCCAGAACGGCCTCGCCCACCAGCTGGCAGGGCTTGCCGGTCCAGTGAGCCACCGGCTGGCCGGTGAGGGTGTCGCCCGGCGCCCACAGACTGAAGTAGGGGTCCAGGGGGAAGAGGGGAATGGAGGGGGGACGGAGTTTCATGGCAGATACCTTCCTTTCGCTTGACAATTTTCTGATTTCAGCATACACTGTTTGGGGACAAACCACAAGGGAGAATAACAGCGGAAAGGTGAGGAATCCAATTTGAGAGAGCAACTGTTTCACTTTCCCCCGGGGGATGAGATTCTGGGGGTGGAGCTGGCGGGAAAATCCTGGTGTGATGGCAGCTACCGCATCGAGCGCCCCTGTTCCCAGGTCTGGGTAGTGGAACAGGTGCTGGAAGGGGAGGGAACCATCCTGGTGGATGGACGGCGGTTCACTGCCCGGGCAGGGGACCTATACCTGCTGCCCGCCGGGCGGCAGCACTGCTACTGGGCCGACCCGCAGAACCCCTGGGTCAAGGTGTTCGTCAATCTGGAAGGCCAGCTGCCCGGGGAACTGTTCTCGGTGTACGGACTGGCCCATCAGGTGGTCTTTCCCCAGAGTGGCGCAGAGGAGTTGCTCTGCGGGCTGTATGACCGGCTCTGCCAGGAGGGGCCCGGGGCGGTGATGAGGGAGATGCCGCTGCTGCTGCACCGGATCTGCCTGCATCTTTACCGGCAGCGGCTCCCCGCTCTCCCGGAGGAGGCCCGGCAGCTACGGGACTACCTGGACCGGAACCTTCACCGGCTGGTGCCGGTGGCCGAGCTGGCCGCCAGCATCTACCGCTCCCCCGACTATACAAACCGGCTGTTCCGCCGTTGTTACGGCATCACGCCTTATGCCTATCTGCTTCAGCGGAAGATGGCGCTGGCCTGCACCCTGCTGGAAAGCACCGCTTTGCCGGTGAGCGAAATTGCCGCCCGGCTGGGCTATGAGGACGCCCAGTATTTTTCCGGGCTGTTCCGCCGGATGCAGGGTGTCACGCCCACCGGCTGGCGGCGGGGGGAGCGGCGAACAGAGGAAAAGTGAGAAAATAGAGTTCCCTAGTTATACTGGGGCGTCTATTATGACATGAAAATTGTAACAATTGACAAATATATTTTATTATGATATAATTTTTTCAACCAAATGTTAATGGGCTTGGGGGCTTCATATTGGCGCATCTTTTTGGATGGCTGTTTTAAGGTCTGGTGAAATCATCCGGCTGCCGTAGAAGATTCAGCGGTCATTACAAGAACAGGAGGGATGAGAATGTGGAAATGTAAAGAATGCGGTGAAATGAACGGGGATACGTCCATGTATTGCGCTTCCTGCGGGGAGGCCCGATTGGTACCAAGGGCGCAGGGTACAGGACAGCAGGCAGCAGCTGATGCCGGTTCCAGTGAGCAGCGGAAATATATTCCCTGCCAGGAGGCAAATGCGCTGTACCGCTGGGCTGAAACGCTTTGGCGCATCTGCCGCATTGCAGCAGTTCTGCTGCTTGTTGTCCCTGTTATTTCGTATCGGCTGAACGAGGCAAATGAGATGACCCTGAGATTGAATTTTTTCTTCCTTGTACCGGCAGTTGGATGCCTGGTCGGGGGGTACACCGTCAAGCTCGTACTGGAAGCCTTGGCCGTGATCACGGAGTCGTCCTTCCAGCAGAAAAACCGGCAATGAAGAAACCCGGTCTCCTGATGGAGGACCGGTTTTGTTATAGCAAAAGCAAAACCCCCGGCTTTCGCCGGGGGTTCGATCTTTCAGGAGAAGAATCAGGCCTTGCCCACAGAGCCGAACAGCTCCATCTTTTCCTTGACAGTGGCCTTGATGGCCTCGAAGCCGGGAGCCAGCAGCTTGCGGGGGTCGAAGCCCTTGCCCTGCAGGTCCTTGCCAGCCTCTACATAGGCGCGGGTGGCAGCGGCGAAAGCCAGCTGGCACTCGGTGTTGACGTTGATCTTGGCCACGCCCAGGGAGATGGCCTTCTTGATCATGTCAGAGGGGATGCCGGTACCGCCGTGGAGCACCAGGGGCATATCGCCGACAGCTTCCTTGACAGCGGCCAGGGTCTCAAAGCTGAGGCCAGCCCAGTTCTCGGGGTACTTGCCGTGGATATTGCCGATGCCGGCAGCCAGCATGGTGACGCCCAGGTCAGCGATCATCTTGCACTCAGCGGGATCAGCGCACTCGCCAGCGCCGATGACACCGTCTTCCTCGCCGCCGATGGAGCCAACCTCAGCCTCCAGGGAGAGGCCCAGCTCGTTGCAGATGGAAACCAGCTCGGTGGTCTTCTGAACGTTTTCCTCGATGGGGTAGTGAGAGCCGTCAAACATAACAGAGGAGAAGCCAGCCTCGATGCACTTCTTGGCGCCCTCGTAGGAGCCGTGGTCCAGGTGCAGAGCCACCGGAACGGTGATCTTCAGCTCTTCCAGCATGCCGTTGACCATACCCACAACGGTCTTGTAACCGGCCATGTACTTGCCGGCGCCCTCGGACACACCCAGGATAACGGGGGAGCGCAGCTCCTCAGCGGTGAGCAGAATGGCCTTGGTCCACTCCAGGTTGTTGATGTTGAACTGACCGACAGCGTATTTGCCGTCTCTAGCCTTGGTCAGCATTTCTTTGGCAGAAACTAACATAGCTTTGAAAACCTCCTGTTTCTTCTGGCCGGAGCGGGCGCACAGAAAACCCGCTTTTACGGCCGCTATACCTTTATTATAACGGATACCGGGATAAATTGCAAGGTATTCTGCCCCTCCTTTGGCCTTTCGGGCAAAAACTGGCCAAAGCGTCAAAAAATTCACATAGAGCATCGGATTTTTTTAAGATATGGCGGTTTCTGGGGAGGATGGCTTGACAGCAGTATAAAAACAAGATATAATCTAAGAATAGGTTTTTTATATTTTTATTATAGGAGCTGTGAAAAATGGAAAAAGAGGCAACCAGCCGGAAGGGTTTTACGGCTTTTTACGAGCAGTCAAGGGCCCAGGTCACCAAAGCGAAGGACGCCGTTTTCTCCACGCTGGATCAGAATGGAGACGGGCAGCTGGGCATCGATGACATCATCATTGCCGCTGTCAAGACACCAGGTGTCCGGATTGACCGGGAGGTATTCCTGCGCAAGGAGCTGTCTGCCCATTGTCCGGAGGAGACGGTAGAGGATGCCATTGCCTTTAACCCGGCCCATGCAGGTATTTCTCAGGAAATCCTGGACAAAATCGCCGGGGATGTCATCACCTTTGAGCGCAACTGTGTTTCTGGTATTTCAGCGGCATTGAGTGCGCCGGGGGGCTGGGCGATGATGGCAACCATTCCAGCGGATCTGGTCCAGTATTATGCCTATACCCTGCGGGCCACCCAGAAGCTGCTCTACCTCTATGGCTTTCCCGAGATTACGGTGGGGGAGGACGGCGTCTCGCTGGACACCGGAACAATGAATACCATCATTCTCTGTCTGGGTGTCATGAACGGTGTAGCTGGTGCCAACAACGCCGTCAAGGCCATGGCCCGTGCGCTGGCCGTTGGTGTAGAAAAGCAGCTGATGAAAAAGGCATTGACCAAGGGTGTTGTCTATCCCATCGTCAAGCAGGTGGCCAAATGGTTTGGTGTGCGGATGACCAAGTCCCTCTTTACCGGTGCCATTAAGAAGGCCATTCCGGTGGTAGGCGGAGTGATTGGCGGCGGCATCACCTTCCTGGCGTTTGGCCCCTGCTGCCATAAGCTTCAGGAGACCCTGAAGGACACCCAGCTTTCCAACCCGGATCATCAGGAAACCGAGACGGAACGGGAGATTTTTGAGGGCATTATGCAGGGAGAAGTGGTGGATGTGCCCTTTGAGGAAGTGGAAACCCCTGAAGACGATGGTTTCCTGGATAAGCTGAACCTCAAAGAGGACAAACTAAAATAACGGAAAAAGTTTTCCTTGACATCCCGCTCCTTTGCCGCTATAATACAAAAGGAATACGGGGAATGAAGTGCTCCCCGGGGAAGACTCCCCGAACCGCCTTTTCAGGCTGATGACTTCTGCGAATTTTGCGCAGGGGTCATCAGCTTTTTTGCCCCTGCGGGGGCTTTTGCCCAGGGAGGAAACGCTTATGCTCACAAGTCTGGCACTCATCTTTCTCACGGGTATGCTTTTTGCAGCCATCGTCTCCCGGCTCCGGCTGCCGGGGCTTCTGGGGATGCTGTTGGCGGGGATTCTGCTGGGACCGGGGGTTCTGGACCTCCTGTCCCCCGATCTGTTGGCCATCTCTGCGGACCTGCGGCGGCTGGCGCTGGTCATCATCCTGACCCGGGCAGGACTGACCCTGCAGCTTTCCGACCTGCGCCGGGCGGGACGACCAGCAGTGCTGCTCTGCTTTCTGCCCGCTTGCGCTGAGATTCTCGGGGTGGTGCTGCTGGCACCGCTATTGCTGGGGGTAAACCGGCTGGATGCCGCCATTATCGGCTCGATTTTGGCAGCGGTCTCCCCGGCAGTCATCGTTCCCCGGATGATTCGCCTTATCGAGACCCGCCGGGGCACCGAAAAGGGCATCCCCCAGATGCTGCTGGTGGGGGCGTCGGTGGATGACGTGCTGGTCATCGTGCTGTTTACCGCCTTTACCGGCCTGGCAGCAGGAGAGGGCGTTTCGGCCTGGGCCTTTTTGCAGGTGCCCATCTCCCTCATCACCGGCATTGTCGGGGGTATTCTGGTGGGACTGGGTCTTAACCTGCTGTTCCGCCGGTTCCACCTGCGGGATTCCGCTAAGGTAGTATTGCTGTTGAGTATTTCACTGCTGCTGTTGGAGCTGGAGGACCGGCTGAGCGGCATCCTGCCCTTTTCCGGCCTGCTGGCCATCATGGCGGCGGGGGCTGCCCTCAACCGCAGCTACCAGCCCCTGGCCATGCGGCTGTCGGCCAAGTACAACAAGATCTGGGTGGCAGCGGAGTTGGCGCTCTTTGTGCTGGTGGGCGCAGCAGTGGACCCTGCCTATGCGCTGAAGGCGGGCGCAGGCGTGGCCGTGCTGGTGGCGCTGGCGCTGCTCTTCCGGATGGGCGGTGTCTGGCTGTCGGTGGCCGGTACCCGGCTCACCGGAAAGGAACGGCTCTTTGCCATGCTGGCCTACACCCCCAAGGCCACCGTTCAGGCGGCCATTGGCTCGGTGCCGTTGGCGATGGGGCTCTCCTGCGGAAGCCTGGCGTTGACAGCGGCCGTGGTGGCGATTCTGCTGACGGCGCCCTTCGGAGCCATCGCCATCGATCTGACCGCCGGAAAGCTGCTGACGCAGGAAGCAAAAGCAGCGCCGGAAACGGCTTCGGCGTAACAGAAACCCCCTGTGCAGTGAACAGGGGGTTTCTTCATCCGGTGAAGCTCCGGTCCACCTGGATTTCCGCAAACAGGTGGGGGTTCTGGGCGTGGATCTGGTCTTCCAGCTGGTTCCGTACCTCCTCGGGGTGCTTGCAGTCGTAGGGCACCACCACGTCAAACAGCAGCTTGGTGTTCACCTTGCCCTTGACCACCCGGAAGTCGTGCATCGTCAGCCCCATGTCCATGGAGGCCAGCTGCCGGGCGGTCAGCTGCCGCAGGGCGTTGACCTCCTCGTCGTCGGTGACCACCGGATCCAGGTGGATGACCAGATGGATGCCTTCCTCCAGAAAATCCCGCTCGATCTGGTCGATGGCGTCGTGGCATTCCATGATGTCCGCCCGGGCGTCCATCTCCACATGGACCGATGCAAAGCAGCGCCCTGGGCCGTAGTCATGGATCAGCAGGTCGTGGATACCCAGCACACCGGCGTAGCTCCGGAGCCGTCCGGTGAACTCCTCCACCAGTTCCTGGCCGGGGGCCTCGCCCAGCAGGGGGCTGAGGGTCTCACCTATCATCTTCACGCCCGATACCAGAATGAAGACCGCCATGGCAAGACCCACCCAGCCGTCCAGATTCAGCGAGGTGAACCGGGAGATCAGGGCGCAGGCCAGTACGCCGCTGGTGGTGAAGACGTCGTTCAGGCTGTCCTGTGCGGTGGCTTCCAGGGTGGCCGACTCCACCAGCCGCCCGATTTTCCGGTTGAACCGGCTCATCCACAGCTTCAGCAGAATCGATCCCACCAGCAATAGCATAGCCGGGGTGGTGAAGTCCACCGGCTCGGGGTTCCGGATCTTGTCAAAGGAGGAGGTCATCAGGTTGAAGCCCACGATCATAATGAAGAAGGCCACCACCAGCCCTGCCACATACTCCGAGCGGGCGTGACCGTAGGGATGCTCCCGGTCGGCGGGCCGCCCCGACATCTTGAAGCCGATGAGGGTGATGAGGGAGGAGGTCAGGTCGGAGAGGTTGTTGAGGCCGTCCGCCAGGATGGCCATACTTCCCAGCAGAAAGCCGGTGAGCATCTTGGCGGCGCTGAGAATCAGGTTGCAGCAGATGCCCACCAGGCCCGCCATCCGGCCGTAGGCGCCCCGTACAGCCGGATTTTTAGTCTCCCCGGCGTTTTTAATGAATAGTCGAATCAGCAGACTGGTCATGCTGTCCCTTCCTTTCCGGAATATCCCAGGGGTGGCTTTGCCTGGCCCTCAGGGTTTCAATAACCTTTTTAATATAACACAGTTTGTGTGGTAGTGCAAGGCTTTTTTGGCGGAAGGGGACGGAG
>CALXFL010000050.1 GCA_944387515.1 uncultured Clostridia bacterium | reverse complement strand
TTTTTTCTCCAATGTCCATAGTGTCGCCACGATTTTTTCATGATTTCCTGCTAAAAGAAATCCCTTTTTGCCAAAGATGGCACAGACACAAAAAAGCCAGCCTCCCGATGGAAGGCCGGCTGTCTTATCTATCAGCGGTTGTTGTCGCCCAGGTCGTTGAAGACATCCTTGAGCTTTTCCGAGAAGGACTTCTTCTTGGCGCTCTGTTTGTCAGACAGGGAGCTTTCAAAGGCTCTCAGCTTTTCCTTCTGCTCCTTGGTCAGGTTGCGGGGAACGTCGATGGTGACGGTCACATACTGATCGCCCCGGCCCCGGCCGTTGAGTCTCGGCACACCCTTGCCCCGCAGGCGGAAGGTGGTGCCGGGCTGGGTTCCCTCCGGCATCGTGTATTCCACGTTGCTGTCGATGGTGGGCACCTGCAGCTTGTCGCCCAGGACTGCCTGGCAATAGCTGACCGGCATCTCACAGTAGATGTCGTAGCCCTGGCGGCGGAAGATGGGATCCGGCCGCACCACAATGGTAACCAGCAGGTCGCCGGCAGGTCCGCCGTTGGCGCCGGCGTTGCCCATGTTCCGCAGGGAGAGGGATTGGCCGTCGTCGATACCGGCGGGAATATGGATTTCCACCGTCTTGGTGACACTGATGCTGCCCCGTCCCGAGCAGGCTGGGCAGCTCTTTTCAATGATCCGGCCCGAGCCGCCGCAGCTGTCGCAGGGGCGCTGGGTGGCAATGACGCCGAAGGGCGTCCGCTGCTGCACCCGCACCTGACCGGAGCCGCCGCAGGTGGGACAGGTCTTCATGGCGGTGCCATGCTCGGCACCGGTGCCGGAGCACTCCTTACAGCTGTCCATCCGGGTGACGCTGATGCTCTTGGTGACACCCTTGCAGGCTTCCATAAAGGAGATGGCCACCTGCATCCGGATGTCGCTACCCCGGCGGGGAGCGTTGGGATTGGCGGACCGGCGGGAACCGCCGAAGCCGCCCCCGAAGAAGCCCTCAAAGATGTCGCCGATGTCGCCCATGTCAAAGCCGCCGAAGCCGCCGGCTCCACTGGCGCCCGCTCCGTAGGAGGGGTCTACGCCGGCATGGCCGAACTGGTCGTAACGGGCACGCTTCTGGGGATCGGAGAGAACCTCATAGGCTTCGTTGACCTCCTTGAAGTGCTCCTCGGCCTCCTTATCGCCAGGATGCAGGTCGGGGTGGTATTTCTTCGCCATCTGGCGGTATGCTTTCTTCAGTTCGTCCTCGCTGCACCCCTTCTTCAGCCCCAGGACTTCATAGTAATCACGTTTCTCAGCCAATGGCTTTCCCTCCAAACAGGGCAGTCCTGCCCCTTATATGGCGGAAGACAGCGGCAAAGGCCATCTGACCTTTTTTCTACAATCAGATGACCTGTTCGCCCTGTTTTCCGATTATTTGTCGTCTACTTCGGTGAAATCAGCGTCTACAACGTTGGGATCGCTGCTGGTGCTGCCGCCGGTGGCGCCACCCATATCAGGAGTGGGGCCCTGCTGCTGGGCAGCGGCCTGAGCCTGGTATACCTTCTCAGACATGGCGTAGAAGGCCTTCTGGAGATCCTCCTGCTTGGCTTTGATGAGCTCGATGTCGGTACCCTTCAGGGCTTCCTTCAGCGCTTCCAGCTTGGACTCGACGTCTGCCTTTTCAGAGGCAGGAGCCTTGTCGCCCAGCTCGCTCAGGGACTTCTCGGTCTGGAAGACCATCTGGTCAGCGGCGTTGCGGAGATCCACAGCCTCTCTGGCCTTCTTGTCTTCGGCAGCGAAGGCCTCAGCCTCGCGGACAGCCTTCTCGATGTCCTCCTTGCTCATGTTGGTGGAGGAGGTGATGGTGATCTGCTGTTCCTTGCCGGTGCCCAGATCCTTGGCGGATACATGGACGATGCCGTTGGCGTCGATGTCGAAGGTTACCTCGATCTGGGGAACGCCACGGGGAGCAGCGGGGATACCATCCAGACGGAACATACCCATGGACTTGTTGTCCTTGGCAAACTCTCTCTCACCCTGGAGGACGTGGATCTCAACAGAGGTCTGGCCGTCGGCAGCGGTGGAGAAGATCTGGGATTTCTTGGTGGGGATGGTGGTGTTGCGGTCGATGATGCGGGTGAAGACGCCGCCCAGGGTTTCCAGACCCAGGGACAGAGGAGTGACGTCCAGCAGCAGCAGGCCCTTGACCTCGCCGCCCAGGACACCGCCCTGGATAGCAGCGCCGATGGCGACGCACTCGTCAGGGTTCAGGTTCTTGGAGGGCTCCATGCCGGTTTCCTTGGCAACGGCTTCCTGAACAGCCACGATACGGGTAGAACCGCCCACCAGCAGGATCTTGTTCAGGTCTTTGGGGGAGAGGCCGGCGTCACGCAGTGCCTGACGGACGGGGCCCATGGTAGCTTCAACCAGGTCGCTGGTCAGCTGGTCAAACTTGGCTCTGGACAGGGTCATATCCAGGTTCTTGGGGGTACCGGTGGAGTCCACGCAGATGAAGGGCAGGGTGATCTGAGCGGTGGTTACGCCGGACAGCTCGATCTTCGCCTTCTCAGCAGCCTCTTTCAGACGCTGCATCGCCATCTTGTCGCCCCGCAGGTCAACGCCCTCGGCCTTCTTGAACTCGTCAGCCAGCCAGTCGATGATCCGCTGGTCGAAGTCGTCGCCGCCCAGACGGTTGTTACCGGCAGTGGCGAGAACCTCCTGGACGCCCTCACCCATCTCGATGATGGAGACGTCGAAGGTACCGCCGCCCAGGTCATAAACCATGACCTTCTGGTCGCCTTCCTTGTCCATGCCGTAAGCCAGTGCAGCAGCGGTAGGCTCGTTGATGATTCTCTTGACGTCCAGACCGGCGATGCGGCCGGCGTCCTTGGTGGCCTGACGCTGCGCGTCGGTGAAGTAAGCAGGAACGGTGATGACGGCCTCGGTGACGGTCTCGCCCAGGTAAGCCTCTGCATCGGTCTTCAGCTTCTGCAGGATCATGGCGGAGACTTCCTGAGGCGTGTAGCTCTTGCCGTCGATGTCTACCTTGTAGCTGGAGCCCATCTGTCTCTTGATGGAGATGATGGTGCGGTCAGGGTTCATGATGGCCTGACGTTTGGCCACAGCACCTACCATCCGCTCGCCGTCCTTGGAGAAGGAGACAACGGAAGGAGTGGTTCTGGAACCTTCGTGGTTTGCAATGACAACAGGCTCGCCGCCTTCCATAACGGCGACGCAAGAGTTGGTAGTACCCAGGTCAATACCAATGATTTTTCCCATAATGAATTCCTCCATAAATCTATCAGACTGTATTGTGTTGGTTTGCTATTATAATGAAACGGGTCAGTCGGCGTTGGCCACTGCCACCATGGCGTGGCGGATCACCTTGTCACCCATCCGGTAGCCCTTCTGCATGACGGCTGCCACGGTGTTGGCGCCCAGGTCGGGGTTTTCCACCCGGCTGACGGCGTAGTGGAGCTCGGGGTCAAAGACCTGACCCTCGGCGGGAATTTCTTCCACACCCATCTTGGTGAAGGCGGCGACCATATTGTCAAGGATCATCTTGACGCCCTTGAGGAAGTTCTCGTCGGTGCAGCCCACCTGCATGGCCCGTTCAAAGTTGTCCAGAACCGGCAGCAGCTCGCCGACGCATTTCATGCGGGCAGTCTGGCCGATTTCCTCCTTTTCCCGGGTGGTGCGGCGGCGGTAGTTGTCAAACTCCGCCATCTTCCGGAGCAGCTGGTCCTCCAGCTCCTTGATCCGGTCGTCCCGGGGATCCTGATCCCGAGGGTCGGGCTGAGCGGCTTCTGTGTTGGGGGTTTCCTCGGAGGAGGTCTCCTCTTTCTCAGGAGCAGTATCTGTCTCGGGAGCAGTATCTGTCTCGGGAGCAGTGTCTGTCTGGGGGGCAGTGTCTGCGGCTTCGGACTGGGTGTCTGTTTCCGGCTGCTGCTCCAGTACGGTGTCTTTCTCTTCGTTAGCCACTTTTCTGATTCCTTCCTTTCATCTATGAAACTGAAGATCGGTTATCCTGAATGGTGGTGAGATCGCTGGGGGTACGGCCAACCCGGCTGGGCTTGCTCCGGTCCTCATCCAGTCCCTCGGTCATCAGGCGGGTGACGGTGTCGGTCAGGTATTCCACAAAGGGAATGATCCGGCGGTAATCCATCCGCAGCGGCCCCAGAACACCCAGCGAACCGGCTGCCCGGCCGCCCTGGTAGTAGGGGGAGACGATGAGGGTGGAGCCCTCCATGTCGAAGGGACTGTCCGGCCGGCCGAAGAGGATCGAGATGCCTTCCTCCGGATCCCCCAGCAGGTCGGAAAGCTGCTGGCGGCTGTCCATCAGGCGGGTGTAGGAGTCATCCCCCAGCACACCCCGCCGCAGCAGGCTGGTCTCATTCTTGATCTCGACCCGCTGCCGCCGCAGCTGCCGGGTGATGTCGTAGACACCGTAGAGAAGCGGCGCCAGCGCCACCGTGTAGCTGCCGAGGGCGAGTCCCAGCTCTACCATCTTTTCGTCAGTCAGGTCATCCACCCGAAGGCCGATGAGGTTTTCCCGGATGAACCGGACGAAAAAGGCGATCTGTTCATTTTGCAGGTCAAATTCCAGCCGGCAGACCCGGTTTTCCACCGCGCCGCCCGAGGTAATCAGCAGCAGGGCGTAGAGCCTGCGCCCCGCCGGCAGCACGTCGATGCGGGTGATGATGCAGTGGCCCATTTCACAGATGGCGCTCACAATGGCGCAGTCGGTGAGGCGGGCCAGCAGCTCGGTGGCGTTGGCCACCAGGGTGCGGGGGTTTAGGTCCCCCCGGACAATCCGGCTGTCGATCTCCTCCCGGTCACCGTCGGAAAGCGGCTCCCGTTTCATCAGGTGGGAGATGTAGTACCGGTACCCCATGCTGGTGGGGATTCGTCCTGCTGAGGTGTGGGGCTGTTCCAGAAAGCCGCTGCGCTCCAGCGCCGCCATGTCGTTTCGGACGGTGGCGGAGGAGATGGTGCCGAACTGGCCGGCCACGACCTTGGAACCCACCGGTTCGCCGCTCTGGATGTAACGCTCGACCACTGCCTTGAGTATCTTCAGTTTTCGTGCGTCCGGCTCCTTCACAGCTTCACCTCATTTCTGCCGGTTCCGTCCCGAAGGGGGACGGAAGGGATTGTTTCTGAATCTTTAGCACTCTTTCTCTCTGAGTGCTAAGTATAATTTATCACGATTACAGCGGGTTGTCAAGGGCTAGACGTGAAAAATCTGTGAATTTTCAGGGCTCTTTTTTGTGAAATGAGAAAAAGTGGGCGGATGAAGTGGGAAGGAGGGGATTTTTTTCGGTGAAAAGCCGTCTTCCTAATATATAGGGAAAAAGCGGTGCACCTGGGGCCGCAGGATTTTTGCAATATTTTTTTCTTCGACTTGCAAAACGTCGGGAAAATTGCTATAATACTAGAATAATGACCAGAAAGCGGCAGAAAAGGGGACGGATGCAGGTCCGCCGCCCTTTTCTGCCGCCGGATGGAGATCATATGAGGACAGGAGCAAACTATGGATATTTTGGATCAGATTACAGCTGCCCGCCCCACCTTTTCCAAAGGGCAGAAGCGAATCGCCGACTTCATCACCACCCACACCGACAAGGCCGCCTTTATGACCGCTGCCAAAATGGGCGCAACCGTCGGCGTCAGCGAGTCCACCGTGGTGCGGTTTGCCTATGAGCTGGGCTTTGAGGGGTACCCCGAGCTCTCCCGCTCCCTTCAGCAGATCATCAAGACCCAGCTGACCTCGGTGCAGCGGATCGCCGTCACCCGGGACCGGATCGGCGAGGAGGACCTGCTGGAGCGGGTGCTGACCCTGGACATGGACAAGATCCGCCGGACCATGGAGGAAATCTCCCACGAGGACTTCGAGAAGGCCGCCGCTGCCATCGCCTCCGCCCGGAATATCTACGTCATCGGCGACCGGAGCGCCAACGCCCTGGCCCGGTTCATTGACTATTACTTCGGGCTGATGTTCAACAACGTCCGGCTGGTTCACACCTCCTCCACCAGTGAGCTGTATGAGCAGATGGTGCGGGTAGGACCGGAGGATGTCCTCATCGGCATCAGCTTCCCCCGGTACTCCACCCTGACGGTGCGGGCCTGCCGGTTTGCCGCCGACGCCGGAGCCACCGTTGTGGCCATCACCGACGGCAGCTCCTCTCCGCTGGCAAAGGCCGCCAACTACCTGCTGGCGGCCCGGAGCGACATGACCTCCTTTGTGGATGCGCTGGTGGCGCCCTTCAGCCTGGTCAACGCCCTGATTGTGGCGGTGGGCCTGCTGAAGGAGGACGAGGTGGCGGCCACCTTCTCCCGACTGGAACAGATCTGGTCGGAGTACAACGTCTACCAGGGTCCTTCCCCCGACGTGCAGTGATTTATATCAGCAGGGTGGGGGCGCTGCCGGTCTCCTGAAGGGTGAGCAGCCCTTCGATGCCGCAGTCCACCATGCTGCGCACATTGGTGTCGGTGTAGAACGCCATGTGCTGGGTCAGCACCACATTGGGGAACTGGCGCAGGTAGGCCATCTTCTGGTTCCGGAGGATATCGGTTTTCCGGTTCTGGTGGTAGATGCCGTCCTCGTTTTCAAAGACGTCCATGGCCAGCGCGCCGATTTTCTCGCTCTCGATGCCCTCGATCAGGGCGTCCAGCTCCATCAGCTCGCCCCGGGCGGTGTTGATGAGGATGACGCCATCCTTGGCGGTGGCCAGGGTCTCCCGGTCGATCATGTGGTAGCTTTCGGGGGTGAGGGGCAGGTGGACGGTGATGATGTCCGACTGGCGGATGACCTCCTCCAGTGGCAGGAATCTGGCCATGCCCTCCAGCTCGGGCCGGGGGGAAGGATTGTTGGCCAGGATGGTGCAACCGAAGCCCTGAAGGGAGCGAATGACGGTGCTGCCAATCCGGCCGGTGCCGATGACGCCCACGGTCTGGTGGCGGAGCTCCCGGCCCATCAGGCCGCCCAGGGAGTAGTCGTTGACCTGCTGCCGCCACAGGGCGGGCTTATAGTGGCGGAGGGTCATCAGCATCAGCATAATGGTGAAATCCGCCACGCCGTCGGCGGGATAGCTGGCGCTCAGCACCCGGATGCCGGCGGCCTTGGCCCCTTCCAGGTCGATGTGGTTGTAGCCGATGGTGCGGGTGGACAGGGCCCGGACGCCCTTCTCCGCCAGGGCTGCCAGCAGGGGGGCAGTCAGCTGGCTCTGGCCCAGGGTGGAGACGGCTTCGGTGCCGTCGGGAAGCTGGGACGGGTCGGTGAGGGGTCCGGAAAAGCAGTGAAGGTTCAGATTGTGGCGCTGTTTCAGCCGTGCCAGCTCTTCCTGTTCGTCCTTGCGTACCTCAAAAACGGCAATGTTCATGGCAATTCCTCCTGTTTTGGGGCTTTACTGTCATAAAGAAAGCGGGACGAGCCGCAGCCCGTCCCGCTTTTCCGTGACCTTTTCCATTTGGCGGATAGTTCATGACAACCCCTCCTTGAAATTTTTTCTTATTGTAGCATATTACCTTATGAAAGTCAATCACGCTGCTGTTTTATAATAGAAAGGAAAGAAGATATGGGTCCTCTGGATGTTATCATTGTAGGCGCCGGTGCAGCCGGCCTGATGGCGGCGGTGTCCGCCGGACGGATGGGGAAGCGGGTGCTGCTGCTGGACGGCAACGACCGCCCCGCCCGCAAGGTGCTCATCACCGGCAAGGGACGCTGCAACGTCACCAACAACTGCGATCTGGACACCCTGCTCGCCCACATTCCTCAGAATCCTCGGTTCCTCTATGCGGCCTTTGCCGCCTTCTCTCCGGCGGACACCATGGCGTTTTTTGAGGAAGCAGGCGTTCCCTTGAAGACCGAGCGGGGAAACCGGGTGTTCCCGGTGTCGGACCAGGCCCGGGACATTGCCGATGCCCTCTGGCGGGAGGCCAAGGCCGCCGGAGCCAAGCTGCTCCAGGGCAAGGTCACCGAGCTGGTCATGGAGGAAGGCCGGGTCACCGGCGTCCGCTGTGAGGACGGCACGGCTTACGAGGCCAGCGCCGTGATTCTGGCCTGCGGCGGCTGCTCCTACCCCCGTACCGGCTCGGACGGCAGCGGCTGGGAGCTGGCCCGTCAGGCCGGGCACACCATCACCCCCATTCGCCCCTCCCTGATTCCGGTGCTCACCAAGGAAAACGCCCCCCGGGAGATGATGGGCCTTTCTCTGCGCAACGTGACCCTCACCGTCACCGAAAACGGCAAGACCATCTTCTCTGAACTGGGCGAGCTGCTCTTCACCCATTTCGGCGTCAGCGGCCCGCTGGTGCTGTCGGCGTCGGCCCATATGCGGAAGATGGGGCAGGCGGACTACCGGATGACCATTGACCTGAAGCCCGGCCTGACGCCGGAGCAGCTGGACCGCCGCCTGCTGCGGGACTTCTCCCAGAACCTGAACCGGGACATGATCAACGCCCTGGGGGCGCTGCTGCCCCGCAAGATGATTCCGGTGATGTTGCGCACCGCCGGGATTCCCTTTGACACCAAGGTCCGGGACCTGACCCGGGACCAGCGCAAGGCCCTGCTGGAGCAGCTCAAGGGCTTCTCCCTGACCCCCTGCGGCTTCCGGCCGGTGGAGGAGGCCATCGTCACCTCCGGCGGCGTGTCGGTGCGGGAGGTGGTGCCGGGCAGCATGGCCTCCCGGCTGGCAGAAGGGCTTTATCTGGCGGGAGAGATGCTGGATGTGGATGCCTATACAGGAGGATTCAATTTGCAGATCGCCTTCTCCACCGGCTGGCTGGCGGGGGAGCGGGCCTGAAAAACAGGCGGCGGGCATCAAATTCCGGTCACAATTTCCGTGTGTTATAGAGATTTTTTCCGAAAAACTTTGGTAATAATACCCTACCTTAGGCAAAGTGCACAGAAAGTTTCCCCAAACTTCTACGGCACTTTGCCTGTTTTTTTCAGTTTTGTACCGATTCATTCTTGTTTGTTGTAGCCATCTATGCTATAATACATTTTGTCACAGATATCTTTTTGGATATTTTGTATAATCCCGTCGGCGGCTTTCCGCTGCCGATATTTTTGGAAAGATGAGGAGCGGTACACTATGAAACAGTATGATGCGGCGAACATCCGGAACATTGCTGTCGTCGGCCACGGCGGCAGCGGCAAGACGACCCTGGTGGAAGCCCTGCTTTACCGGACCGGCGGAACCGACCGTCTGGGCAAGGTGACGGACGGCACAACGGTGTCGGATTACGACGCCGAGGAGATCAAGAGAAAGGCCTCCCTGAACCTGTCCATCGTCCCCATCGAGTACAGCGATACCAAGATCAACCTGCTGGATGCCCCCGGTCTTTTTGACTTCGCCCTGGGACAGAGCGAGGCTATCCGGGCCGCTGGCAGCGTGCTGATCGTCATGTCCGGCAAGTCCGGCCTGACTGTCGGCGCTCAGAAGGCCTATCAGGAGGCCGTGGAGCTGAAAAAACCCCGCGCCATCTTCATCGGCAAGATGGACAGCGACCATGCCGATTTCTACAAGGTCCTGGAGGACCTGAAGCGCCAGTTCGGCGCCTCTATCTGCCCGCTGGTGGTGCCCTATGTAGAGGACCACAAGGTTCAGTGCTATGTGGACCTGCTGGGCATGAAGGCCTACACCTACTCCGGCGGCTCCCGCAGCGAGGTTGTGCTGCCCGATATGGGACACCGGATGGAGGGCCTCGTGTCGGCCATCTCCGAGGCTGTGGCTGAGACAGACGAGGAGCTGATGGACAAATACTTCTCCGGTGAGGAGTTCACCATGCTGGAAATGGTGCGCGGCATCCACAAGGGTGTCTTTGAAGGCACCATCACCCCGGTATTCTGCGGCTCTGCCCAGAACCAGGAGGGCCTGACCCTGCTGCTGGGCTCGATGGTTTCCCTGCTGCCCTCCGCCGAGGAGGCCGCTGTAGAGGAAGGCGTGGACGGCGACGACGTGACAGAAGTTCCCTGCGATGTGAACGCTGAGCCCGTTGCCTATGTCTTCAAGACCATCGCTGACCCCTTTGTCGGCAAGCTGTCCTATGTCAAGGTTGTGGCTGGCAAGATCAACGCCACCACCGAACTGGTCAACATGACCACCGGACAGCCCGAAAAGGTGGGCAAACTGCTGGCCATCAAGGGCAAGAAGCAGGAGGAGATCAAGGAGATCACCGCCGGCGACATCTGCGCCATCAGCAAGCTGGCCGCCAACACCGGCGATACCCTCTGCTCGCCCCGGCGCAAGGTCACCCTGACCCGCACCACCTTCCCCAAACCCTGCTACTCCATGGCTGTCCGTGCGGCTGCCAAGGGCGACGAGAGCAAGATCTCCCAGGGCATTGCCCGCCTGCTGGAAGAGGATCCCACCCTCTCCTTCGCCATCAACAACGAGACCCACGAGCAGATCCTCACCGGTCTGGGTGAGCAGCATCTGGACGTGACGGTTGCCAAACTCAAGAGCAAATTCGGCGTAGACGTCAAGCTGGAGACCCCCACCATCGCTTACCGGGAGACCATCCGCAAGAAGGTCAAGGTTCAGGGCAAGCACAAGAAGCAGAGCGGCGGCCATGGCCAGTACGGCGACGTCTGGATTGAGTTCGAGCCCTGCGACAGCGAAGAGCTGGTATTTGAAGAGAATGTCTTCGGCGGCGCCGTTCCCCGCAACTTCTTCCCTGCGGTAGAAAAGGGCCTTCAGGACTGCGTCAAGAAGGGCCCGCTGGCCGGTTATCCGGTGGTGGGACTCAAAGCCACCCTGTTGGACGGCAGCTACCATCCTGTGGACTCCTCTGAAATGTCCTTCAAGATGGCCGCCAGCCTGGCCTACAAGGCCGGTATGCCCCAGGCTTCTCCTGTCATTCTCGAGCCCATCGGCAGCCTTAATGTCCTGGTGCCCGACAGCTGCACCGGCGACATGATGGGCGAACTCAACAAGCGCCGTGGCCGTGTCATGGGCATGAATGCCATGGGTTACGGCATGACCGAGATCGTGGCCGAGGTGCCCATGAGCGAAAT
>CALXFL010000049.1 GCA_944387515.1 uncultured Clostridia bacterium | reverse complement strand
ACTGGTGTTATGAGCTTTGCCGAGATGGACGCCATGATGTATAAAATTGAGGGCGAAGATCTCTATCTGATCGGTACCAGTGAGCATTCCATGATTGGCCGGTTTATCGATACCATCCTGGAGGAAAAGGATCTGCCCCTGACTCTGACCTCTTATTCTCCCTGCTTCCGTAAGGAGAAGGGCGCTCATGGTCTGGAGGAGAGAGGCGTTTACCGGATTCATCAGTTTGAAAAGCAGGAGATGATCGTAGTCTGCAAGCCTGAGGAGAGCCCCGTTTGGTTTGACCGGCTGTGGCAGAATACCGTTGACCTGTTCCGTTCTCTGGATATCCCGGTGCGGACGCTGGAATGCTGCTCTGGTGACCTGGCTGACCTGAAGGTGAAGTCTGTGGACGTAGAAGCTTGGTCTCCCCGTCAGAAGAAGTACTTTGAAGTGGGCAGCTGCTCCAATCTGGGTGACGCACAGGCCCGCCGCCTGAAGATCCGTGTCAATGGTGCAGAGGGCAAATATCTGGCCCACACCCTCAACAATACCGTTGTAGCACCGCCCCGGATGCTCATTGCCTTCCTGGAAAACAACCTGAATCCTGATGGAAGCGTTCGGATTCCTGAGCCTCTTCGTCCCTATATGGGCGGTAAAGAAGTGATCCGCTGATGGATACACTGAAGACCAGCTGGTATGAAAAGGAGATCGAGTTGCGGTTTTGTGACTGCGATCCTAAAAAACAGGCGAAGCCTTCCACACTTTGTAAGTATATGGCGGATCTTGCTGGCATTGCCTTTGGCGCCAGAGGGATGGATCACCAATATTTGCTGGAGCGAGGGTATGTGTTTCTCCTTTCCCGGCTCAGTGTGCAGATTTTCCGGATGCCGGTAGCAGATGAGACGCTGGTGGCAGCAACCTGGGAACGGGAGGTCAAAAGAGCGGAGTACCTGCGGGATTTTGAATTTCGCAGCAAAAACGGGAGTCTGCTGGTTGCGGCAACCACCAGCTGGATTCTGGTCAATCCCCTGACTCGACAGATCCTTCGGCCTACTGAATTCGATGGAGAACTGCTGCCCATGCCGGAAAAGGTGGCGGATGTCCCTCCTTGCTGCCGGTTGCGGCTGCGGGATGGCATGGGCGAACCGGTGGAAGCCAGAAAGATCCGGTATTCCGATCTGGATGGCAACGGACATGTCTACAACGCAGTTTATGCCGATATTGCACTGGATGCATTGCCGGAGGCCTTTTACAGCCGGCAATTGGTTGCGATGCAGCTGAATTTCTGTCATGAAGCGGTACTGGGAGATTCATTGGCTCTGGAACGGCAGGTTTCAGACGATCTGGTGCTGGTAAAAGGCTGCGTGAACGGTAAGGACAGCTTTTTATGTGAATTTCAATATCAGCCTTAAGGAAAGCAGGGTCAGATTTCTGACCCTGCTTTTGCTCCTTTGGAGAGGGTTTTGTAAAATTCTGCTTATCCCCTTGTTCCATAGTCCGGGATGTGGTAAAATAATAATAGATAAAATTTCATCATAAAATGGAGTATTGGGAAGGAGGTTGCACCATGGAAGCTTCCTGGTTGTGTGGTTTGGTCGATATAGGTTCCAATACCATTCGAGGTGTTATCTATCAGGTCAAAGGCAGCCAGTTTCAGGAGGTAGCCAGCCGGTGTGACTTTGCGAGTCTGATTACCTTTGTGGAGCATGATTTGCTGACTTCTGAGGGCTGTATAGTATTGTCGGAAAGCCTTGGACGAATGGCGTCTTTTTTTGCAGCCCACCGTTGCCAGCAAATTCATTGTTTTGCAACGGCTTCTCTGCGGGGCATTCAAAATTTTCCGGAGGCTCAGCAGAAAGCAGCAGAGATGGGATTTCAGTTGGAACTCCTTTCCGGTGAGGAAGAAGCACGCTGTGATTTTTTCAGCTTGCTTCATCAGATTTCTGTCCCGACAGGTGTTGGCCTGGATTTAGGCGGTGGCAGCGGACAGCTGTTTTGCTTTACAGAAGGCCAGCTTCGGGAGCATATCTCCCGTCCTATTGGCGTATCTGCCATGAAAAAACGGTTTTCTGCTAGTTCAGATCCTGGATGGGAGGCTGCAATGCCGCTTTGTGCATTTGTGCAGGAGCAATTGGCTGCGGCGGTGTCGTTTAAACAATATGCCGGACTCCGAATTTATGGCATGGGCGGAAGTCTGCGGGCCGCGGTGCATACCAGTCGGATTTTGTGGGGAGCTGATTCTGCTCCGGTATTGACAGTGGAGCAGTTAACGGCCTTGTTTCAGGCTTTGCGTACACCGGAAGGACGGTCTGCTGCTTTACAGGCAGATGCCGATCGGCTGCCTACATTGGGCAGTGGGTTGCTGGTTTTGAAGACAATTTGTGAATATATGGGCGCTGCGGAGATTGAATTTGTGGATAGCAGTGTCCGGGAGGGATATTTGTGGAAGAACATAATCAAGCAATGATAACAGATGAATTGACTGTGGAAGGCGTGTCTGAGCAAGGAGAATCTCAGCTTCCGCTCAGTCTGTTTGTCAATCGAGAGCTCAGCTGGCTTGAGTTCAACAAGCGGGTTTTGGAAGAAGCAGCGGATCCGGCGGTCCCGTTACTGGAAAGGTTAAAATTTTTATCAATTTATTTTTCCAATCTGGATGAGTTTTTCATGGTTCGGGTGGGTTCTCTCAGTGATCAGGCGCTGATTGAACCGGATGCTAGAGACAACAAGACCGGATGGACTGCTGCGCAGCAGATCAGTCATATTTTTGAAAAGGTGCGTTCCTTCTCGGTCCTCTGTCAGCAGTATTATCATGATATTTTACGGGCTTTGCGGGATAAGGGTGTCGATATTGTAGATTTTGCGCACCTTACTAAAGTGGAAGAGCTGATTTTGCAGAAGCGCTTCAATGAGGAGCTTCGTCCCCTGCTTTCCCCTCAGGTTATAGATCCGCATCATCCCTTCCCTTTCCTCAACAATAAGGAACAGTATGTTGCCGTGGTGCTGGGAGAAAAAGAAGGCAAAACCAAGGATCAGTTACAGGTGGGTATTGTGCCCACTGCCCATCTGCCCAAGTACATAACCTTCAATATTGACCGCCGTCAAAAGGTCGTTTTTACAGCAGATCTGGTGGCTTATTTCTCCGGTAAGCTGTTCGGTAAGCAGAAGGTACAGGAAAACTATTTGCTGCGGATCACCCGTAATGCGGATATCACCGTTGATGAGGCCTATCTGGACCACGAGCAGGATTTCCGGGGCGCTATGCAGGATCTGCTGAAAAAGCGGAAGCGTCTGTCGGTTGTTCGTCTTCAGATCAACCGGAAGCCTTCGGATAAATTCTTGGAGTATCTCTGCAACCGGCTTCATGTAGAGGCTTCCCAGCTGGTGGAAGAAAAAATTCCCATGGATTTCTCCTTTGGATTCTCTCTGCCCTCGGTACTGCCGGAGCTGAGCAAGGCCTTGTCCTTCAAGGAACAGAAACCCTTCCCTTCCATCGATTTTTCCAAGCGCAATGCGCTGAAATACCTGTCCAGCCATGACTTGCTGCTGGCTTATCCTTTCCAGAGCATTAAGCCCTTTATCGATATGCTCAATGAAGCTGCAGAGGATCCCAGCGTGGTTTCCATCAAGATTTCCCTTTACCGGCTGGCTGGTCACAGTAAGATCGCCTCTGCGCTGATGCGGGCGGCTGAGATGGGCAAAGAGGTACTCTGTGTGCTGGAGCTGCGGGCCCGGTTTGATGAGCAGAGCAATATTGACTACGCCAGACTGCTGGAAGAGGCTGGATGCACCGTCATTTACGGCCTGGTGGATTACAAGATTCACGCCAAGCTCTGCCTGATTACTCGGGTGCACCATGGAAAAATCAGTTACATCACCCAGATTGGCACCGGAAACTATAATGAAAAGACTTCCGAGCAGTATACAGACCTTTCCTATATCACGTCGGATCCTGTTGTAGGTGCGGATGCAGTGTCCATCTTTGCAGCGTTGTGCCTGGGTGAGACGGTGGAGCAGACACAGAGTCTTTGGGCGGCTCCTCATGGCTTCAAGAGCAATGTGATTCGCTATATTGAACAGGAGATTGAACGTCAGCAGCAGTTTGGAGATGGCTATATCGGCATCAAGGTCAATTCCATGAATGACATGGATGTCATGGCAGCGCTGGTGCGTGCCTCTCAGGCTGGTGTGCCCATTCAGATGTTTGTCCGGGGTATCTGCTGTATTCGGCCTGGTATTGCTGGGTATACAGAAAATCTCCATATTCACAGCATTGTAGGCCGTTATCTGGAGCACTCTCGTATCTTTGTCTTCGGGCGGGATCCCAAACGGCAGCGGTTGTTTATCGGTTCGGGTGACCTGCTCAACCGGAATACCGTTCGCCGGGTAGAGATTTTTGCTGAGGTCAAGGATTCTACCGCACGGGAACAGGTCCTGAAGATTATGGAGGCTCTGGAAGCGGACAATGTGAAATCCTGGGAAATGCAGCCGGACGGCAGCTATCGCAAGACCGGTGGACATGGTGCACCGGTGGATAGCCAGATGTATTTGGCAGAGTATTTTGCCCGGCCGGTACAGGTTACACCGGAACGGAAAACCATGATGTCCCGGATGTCGGAAAAAATCTGGGAGCTTTTCTCCCCTCGTTGAGTTGATCTGAAACTTAAAAAATCCCTGCAACGCAGCTTTGGCAGCACGTTGCGGGGATTTTTTAGTTGGTGAGCTGGCTTTTATCTGGTGGCTTCATGGGATCATTCCAGTTGAGCGTGTTTTTTCCGGTACTGTTTGGCGGTATCGTGATAGTATTTTTTGAAAGCATTGTGAAAATGGCTGGGACAGGAAAACCCTAGCCGACTTGATATTTCGGTGATGGAGAGCTCTGTTTCCCGTAAAAAGGTGGCGGCAGCCGACATCCGGGCGGCAGTCCGTTTTTGGGTAAAATTTTGACCGTATCGATTGTACAGCATCCGGCTGGCCTGACGGGCGCTTACCCCCAATCGCCGGGCCAGCTCTTCCAGGGTGATGGTGGCGTACTCATATAAGAAACTGTCTTCAATGAGAATATAGGCTTTGACCAATGGAATGGGCATAGATTTCAGGTCTGTGCTGACAGTCTGGCTGTAATTTCGCAGAATGGTAGCGATCAGCTGGATAAACAATGCTTTCAGCATCAGAATGCCAACCGTATCGGGCGCGAGAAATTCCCGGTAAATCTGTTCCAGGATGCCTTGAGGATTGACGGTGGCTTCTCCATACCAAAAAGGAGCAGCCAGGAAGGGTTTGAGCAGGTCACTTTCCCCTTTTCGGTGTTCTCCGTTTTTTTCTTCCACATTCAGATAGATACAGTACTCATACACGGGATCATTGGAGTCAAAAATCTGCTCATGTTCTACTGAAGGACCGGTAGTGTAGAGAATATTCTGGTAGAGATCATAAGTTTTTCCGCCGCTGATGAGAGTTCCCTTGCCCTGGGGAATATAGTGAATTTCATAGCTGGTGGCACTGTGGGCATGGGCGGGAATGTTCCAGTTCTGCTGCTCATAGGAGAATTTCAGAATGGTCACGGCGTAGCTGCCAATTGGAAAACAGATGTTCAGATTGTCATTTTTCATGGACGATTCACTCTCTTCCAAAAAGTGCGCTGATCGGACAGAAATGGAGGCTTTCTGTCCGATATGAAAGTATTATCATGGTAGCATAAATTGTATAATGAAGCAAGAGCCAGTGTTATGGCCTTTTGACAGTGAGGTGAACCAGGATGATCATTGACGCACATGTACATTTATGGGACAGGCAGCAGGGCATGGTCGATCACCGTCCGGTGGTGGCTTTGACAGGTGGAAGAAGCGACTTTGGCGGCGAGATTCGCCAGATGATGCCGCCATATATGCTGGACGGCCGGAATACGGCAAAGATGCTGCTGGCCAATATGGATTACGCACAGGTCAGTGGTTGTGTGGTAACCCAGGAAGCCATTGATGGCAGCCAGGATGCCTATTTGCTGGACTGCAAGCGGCAGTATGGGGATCGCATGAAAGTTTGCTGTCTGTATCAGGAGAAGCCGCTGGAGGATGAGTGGGTCCGTCAGTTTGACGGCATCAAAATCTGTGGAGGCAGGCTGTCCAATCCGGATTTGATGCAGCATGAGGCTGTATTTGCTCAGGCGGGCCGGCTGGGCAAATTCATCTCCATCGATCTTGCAGAGGGCACTTTACAGACAGATGCCATGCAGCAGCTGGCAGAGCAGTTTCCCCGGCTGAAAATTGCCATCGGACATTTTGGCATGGTGACGGTGCCCGGCTGGGAAAAGCAGATTGAGCTGGCCCGGAATCCGCAGGTTTTCATTGAAACCGGCGGCATTACCTGGCTGTTCCATCAGGAGTACTATCCTTACCCCTCGGCCATCAAAGCTATCCGCAGGGCTATAGAGATCTGCGGCATCCATAAGCTGATGTGGGGCAGCGATTATCCCAGAACCATGACTGCCATCACCTACCTGATGAGCAGAGATTTTATTGAAAAATCAGCGGAACTGACCGAGGCAGAAAAGGCGAAGCTTCTGGGAGAAAATGCCCGGGAATTTTACGGCTTTCCTCAATTGGAGGTTCCGCCCAGAATCCGGAATATGGTAGAATAGGAGGGAAATATATGGTCGTAAAGGCAACCTATTTCCAAAACAGCAAGGAGCAGCCTCTGGTATACGGGGATGTGGAACTGGGAAATCCCCCCCGGAGAAAGCTGCGGGGACACCCCGAAAAGCCGGGTATCCTGGCAGAGAGCGTTCTGGTGGGCTTCTGTGGAACAGACTATGAGCTGATGCACATGGGAGAACGGGGACAGCTGGGCCCCAAGTTTCCGGAAGGTCAGAACAGACTGGTCAATGGTCATGAGGGTGTGGTCTGGGTGCCGTCGGAAAAATGCTTTGCCATTGTGCTGATCCGGGGTGGAAACAGCTATGATCCCACCCGTTACACCGAGGAGGAGAGTTATTTTGAGTACGGCTGCGATCAGGCAGACGGCCTGTTCTCGGACCGGAACTATTACCATCCGGATATGCTGCTGCCGATACCGGGCGAGCATGGAACAGATGGAAAGATTCCCCTCTCCCTTGCCAAGAAGTTGGTTTTTTCGGACCCGTATGCCTGCATGATTTTCCAGCGGGAGCGGATGGAGGACCTGGGGGAAGCTCACAACTTCCGTGTCAAAATGGCGCAGCATCGTTGCAGTGAGGCAGAAGCCCGGGCTATCGCCCGGGAAGAGACCTTCCAGCGAGTCTGCATTTTTGGTCTGGGGACCACGGGCATGTTTATCGGCGACCTGATCCGGCAGAAGTATAAAAATGCCCGCATCGTCTTTGTGGCCCGAAGTGATCCGGACAGCGCCAAGGTGCGCTTTGCACTTAAACAGGCTCAGGCGGAGTATGTGCAAAGCTGCTTTGATTCCCAGGAGGAGCTGGCCCAGGCTATCAAGGAAAAACTGGGCGGAACGGCAACTGTATTTGTGGGAGTCAGCGGCAGCCAGGTTGAGCATGAGATTGCCTTCCGGTATGGGGTACTGGGCTGCAACGGCATTTACAACAGCTTTTCACTGGGGCCGCAGGTGGCATTTGACACCATGCCGTTTGGTTTCAAGAATCAGCTGATCTTTGGCTCCATCAATTTCAGACAGGACCACATGGAGGAAGCCATCCGGATTCTGCAACAGAGCCATTATGACGAGATTGTGGAATTGATTGACAAGCAGGAGTTCACCGACAACCCCAGAGAAGCCTATGACCAGCGGATCTACGCCAAGGGGGCTCCTTTGAAAATAGCGGTTGTCTGGAATGAAGCCTATCTCGACAGAACCCGATAAGGAGGGATTGCCATGAAAGCCATTTATATCAACAAGCCAGGCGAGGTGGAGATCCGGGAGATCGACATGCCGGTGAGAAAGCCGGGCGAGGCGCTGTTACAGGTCCTGTATGGCGGCATTTGTGGAAGTGATCTGGGCTCCTACCGGGGAACCTTTGCCTATTTTGACTATCCCAGAATTCCGGGCCATGAATTCAGCGCCCGGATTGTAGAGATTGATGAAAACGAATATGGCCTGAAGGAAGGCATGATCGTCACCTGCAACCCTTATTTCAATTGTGGACATTGCAGCAGCTGTGAAAGAGGTTTTGCCAATGCCTGTATGGATAACCAGACCATGGGCTGCCAGCGGGATGGCGCCTTCTGTGAATATATCACCATGCCGGTGGAGCGCATCTATGACGGCAAGGGGTTGGATCCCAAAATTCTGGCTGCCATTGAGCCCTTCTGCATCAGCTATCACGGGATTCAGCGGGCTCAGATCCGCAAGGGCGACAAGGTACTGGTCATCGGAGCGGGTACTATCGGCGTTCTGGCAGGATGTGCAGCCAAGGCGCTGGGTGGCGAGGTATATCTCTGTGACATCGCAGAGGACAAGCTGCGTTATGGCGTGGAAACCTTCGGCTTTGCTGGTATGATCCTCAATGAATCCCCCGAGGCTTTTGAAAAGGCTGTGGGCGATCTGACGGACCGGCTGGATGTGCGGGGCAATCAGCTGATTAACGGCTTTGATGTGTGTATTGAGGCTGTGGGACTGCCCAGCACCTTCCAGAACTGCGTGGATGCAGCCGCCTTTGGCGGAAAGGTCGTGCTGATTGGCGTGGGTAAAAAGAATCTGGACTTTAACTTCACTCTGCTTCAGAAAAAGGAACTCAATGTATTCGGCAGCAGAAATGCGCTGAAAAAGGACTTTGTGGAATTGATTGATCTGGTGCGGTCGGGCAAGGCAGACCTGGAAAAGATTATCACCAATCTGTATCCATTCCAGGATGCAGCCAAGGCCTTCGCTGATTTTGATCAGAACGGCACCCAGATGCTCAAGGTTATGATTGATTTCACCGCGCAGGGGTGAACCATAGAAAGGAAGGGTAACGAATTATGACCATTCAGGAAAAACTGCGGGAAATTGAAGCCGTCATTCAGAAGGGCCCTTATCAGGATACCTGGGCCTCTCTGAGCCAGTATGAGATCCCCAAGTGGTACCGGGACGCCAAATTCGGTATCTTCATTCATTGGGGCGTGTACAGTGTACCTGCCTTCGGCAATGAGTGGTATCCCCGCAATATGTACCAGAAGGGCACGCCGGAATATGAGCACCATCTGAAAACCTATGGTCCGCTCACCTCTTTCGGGTACAAGGATTTCATTCCCATGTTCAAGGCGGAAAAATTTGACCCTGACCAGTGGGCTGCGTTGTTCCAGCAATCGGGCGCCAGATATGTGATGCCGGTTGCCGAGCATCATGATGGTTTCCAGATGTATGACAGTGAACTGTCCGACTGGAATGCCAAAAAGATGGGCCCTCATCGGGATATTGTGGGTGAACTCAAGGAGGCTGTGGAAAAGAGAGGCATGGTATTTTCCGCCTCCTATCACCGCGCAGAGCACTGCTGGTTCTTCAACGGCGGCCTGGCTTGCGACTCAGATGTACAGGACCCCGCTTATCAGGACTTCTACGGCAAGCAGCAGGGCGAAGTCAGCGCAGATCACACCCACGACATTTACAGCGCCGGTCCGGCTCCGGAGCATTGTGAGGAATGGCTGGCCCGTATCTGTGAGCTGGTGGATCGCTACCAGCCCAAAATCGTCTGGTTTGACTGGTGGATTCACAATGTAGGATTCAAGCCCTATCTGAAGAAATTTGCCGCTTACTACTACAACCGTGCGGCGGAATGGGGCACCGGCGTGGCTATTAACTACAAATACAACGCCTTTGTCTACGGCACCGCTGTGTTTGATGTGGAGCGGGGACAGCTGGAAAGCATCCGTCCCGATCTCTGGCAGACCGATACCGCCATTGCCAAGAATTCCTGGGGCTATACCGAAAACAACGACTTCAAGAATTCGGTGGATATCGTCTGTGATCTGGTGGACATTGTGAGCAAGAACGGCTGTCTGCTTCTCAATGTGGGACCCAAATCCGATGGCACCATTACCCAGGAGGAAACGGAAATCCTCCAGGAAATCGGAAAGTGGATGCAATGCAACGGCGAGGGCATCTACGGCACCCGGCATTGGCAGGTTTACGGAGAAGGTCCGACCCGGATTGCAGAGGGCGCCTTTACCGATGTGAACCGCGCCGCCTTTACCAGTGAGGATATCCGGTTCACCTACAAAGACGGTATTCTGTATGGATTCGTCATGCGGTATCCTGAGGATGGCGTCATCCGGATCAAGAGCTGTAAGCGGGTGGGTGTTGCCGTGGGCGGAGGCGATTTTGACATCCGCAGCATTTCGGTGCTGGGTCATGAGGATCTGCTGGTGACCTTTGAAAGAAATGACAAGGAACTGGTTGTTCGGGTGGAAGGCCGGATTGATACGGCCTATCCGGTTTGCCTGAAGATGGTGCTGGACTGAGTTTCTGGTCCAACAGGAAGGGAGAAATTACAGCGTGAAAGAGTTTATCCGGATCCGCCTGGCGGATACTGTTGCAGTGGCGCTGAAGCCGCTCAAAGCCGGCTCGGTCATTCAGCTTTCGGAGGGAACAGTCACCCTTCAGGAGGACATTCCCCAGGGGCATAAATTTGCCCTTACAGAGATACCGGCTGGAGCCCTTGTCATCAAGTATTCGGCGCCCGTGGGCCTTGCTACCCGGCCTATCCGGCCGGGAGAATGGGTCCATACCCACAACATGAAGACCGGCCTGGGCGAGCAGCTGACCTATCAGTACACCCCCAGTCATCCGGAAATTTCTCCCACAGAAGAGCGGTTTTTCCAGGGCTTCCGCCGAAGCGATGGGGGCGCCGGCATCCGGAATGAAATCTGGATTATTCCCACGGTAGGCTGTGTCAACGATATTGCCTCGGCAGTGGAGAGAAAGGCTCAGGCACTGCTCACCGATTCTATCGATTGCATCACGGCCTTCCGTCATCCCTATGGATGCTCCCAGATGGGAGAGGATCAGGAAAATACACGGAAAATTCTCTCCTGTCTGATTCACCATCCCAATGCGGCAGGCGTATTGGTACTGGGGCTGGGATGTGAAAACAGCGGTATCGAGGTGTTGAAGGGCTATCTAGGGAACTATGACCCGAACCGAGTCAAGTTTCTGGAGTGTCAGG
>CALXFL010000048.1 GCA_944387515.1 uncultured Clostridia bacterium | reverse complement strand
CAGATCCGGCAGCGGACCGGAGTATGAATATAGCCGAAGACCAACTCGCCGCTGGTTCCGTCCAGCTCGCTCTCATAGTCAAGCACAGTGGCAAACTGTCTGATGTTATATCCACCCTGCCACTCGTCCTGCATTTGTACCCGAAAACCAATGGTCAGCGCCGAATTATCATTCTCAGTGACTTCCCCAGCCGTATCGAAGATACAGGTATAGTACCGGATCGGCTCTACACTCTCCCCGATTTGTGCCAAGTCCTGAACAAAAAACTCTTCATCGCCCCCCACCTCTCCAGAGGCAAAGAGTCCCAGGCCCAGCTCCCGGCGGCTGCGCTCCTCCTGCCAGAATCCGCCGGCTGACAGATACCACCGGTCCTCCTTGGCGTCGTACCAGATCTGCGGCGAAAGCAAGACGGCGCCGTCCTGCTCCCGATGGGAAGGCGTCCCTACCGTGTAGATTCCCTCGGCAGCCAGCTGCTCTACCACCTGATCATGAGCCAAAAGGCCGCATCCCTGCCTGGCCAGCAGTTTATAGATCTCATCCTGGTCGAGGGTGCGTTCAAATTCTCTTCCCTCTCCCATCGATTTCAACGCCGCCAGCTCGACCTCTACAGCAGAACGCTGGGTGTACAACTGTTCTGTGGCCAGAAAGGAGGTCGGCTCAATGAGGTGTTCCCTGGCAAAGCGAAGAAAGAACTCCCCAAACTGATTCCTGAAGGCCGTCAGAAAGAACCAGAGAAGAAAGCAACTGCCCAGGAGAACCAATGCCCTGCGTAAAATTTGGCGTCCCGTCATGGTAATTTTCCCTTTCTATCAGGAGTCAGATCATATTTGAATGTACAGCGTTTGTTTTTGTCAATTTTATTATAACGCTACTGCCTATATTTTTCAATCTTTGTTTTTACAAATAAGTTTTATATGTTTTATTCAATGGAGTAAAATATGTCCATTCGCAAACACATTTTTCGGTAAGCCAAAAGACGCTCCCTATCTCTTGCGAAGATTCGTCCTTTGCAGTGTTAATTTGACAAAAGGACAAACAAAGGGGAATCGCTATGACAACCATGCTTCTCACCGATCAGGACGGCAGCCGCTGCCGGTACAACATCCTGACTGCGGTTCAAACCTCCCCCTGGGTAATCTACACCATGCTGGAACCTGAGGATGTCTGCTGGGAGGGAGACGAAGAAACCTATACCTATGGACGAACCCTCCTACTGGGCAGAGGTTTTACGACTCTTCAGGAAGAAGGACTCCGGGGAAAGACCCGCAAGGTTCTCTATCCGGTGCTTCAGGCCAGCAGGCGGGGGCAGATTGATCTGCACACCAACCGGTATTTCCGCCTGGTGCCCCACCCTCGCACTGGAAAGCTGGTATACCGGAATCTTCCTGAACTTCCTGCCTCCATCAGGAACCAGAGTCTGCGATGGAAGCACTGGCTTTCCATCTTGACCAACCTGCTGCTGACAGTAATCATAACCTTGGTACTGACACTATATCAAGGAGCAGCCCATTGGTGGGCAGGTTTATGGCAGATCCATGATCCGTTCTGGATCTCTGTCACCCTGTACGGCTATATGCTGGTGGGGACGGTGCTGCTCACTCAGATCAATGCCTTTCCCTGCTGGATAGATGGAGCGGTGAATGCCTTAATCCTGATTTCCCAAGTGATGCAGCTCTCCCTTTATCGGAATCACCCAATTGAAGCCCTCCTGCTCACTGGCATTCAAATGGTCATTCTCCTTTTCCATTTTTGGCAAGGCTGGAAGGACTGGCAAAACGGATGGAACCACCTGGGAAAGCTGCTGTTGGAACGGCTCTATCCGGCTTTGGAGATCTGCTGTATCGTTATTCTCGTATTTACCCAGATCTTTTCCGCTTCACCAGCGCCAGTGGTCACCAAACCTCAACTGTCCCAGCAATCCGAAGCCTATGAAACATATCTGTCCGCACTGAACAGTGACAGGTGGGCCGCCCTGTCTGTTTCAGACCGGATTGAGATTCTCCAGAACATCGCAGCTTATGAAGCCACCGAGGTGTTGGGATGCAGTGTGCCCAGCATTCAAACCATGCCTGTCACTTCCTCTTCTCTGATGGGCTACTATACCATGGAAAACAGCACCATCATCATTTCGGCATCCCATCTGGAACTGGACCCGGTAGAAGCAGTCCTGGACACCTGCCTCCACGAGCTTCGCCACCACTGGCAGCAGCAAGTCACCGAAGCCTATGCCATTCTGGAAAAGGAGGCGCCCCAACTGGGGAACCTCAGCTATTTTGACGCTGCCCGACTCTATCAGGAAGATCACCAGCATTATGAAAGTGGCAGTGACTACGAAGCTTACGCTGCCCAAACTATCGAGGAAGACAGCCGATACTGGGCCAGGTGGCGCATAGAGCAGTTTTACGAAGACTATCTGACATGACAAAAGCCCGGCAATTGCCGGGCTTTTTCATTCACAATTATTCATAGGCCCTTATGCTTTCCAAGCCAAAATATCGGGCTGCTGCCTGGTTGACCCAATGCTCCGGATCAGACTGAATATCCTCCAGGCCGTAGAGGGGGTTGTAACTGGTCTCAGGAACAATCTGACTAACCTGCACATTAAGATTACCCGCTGCCTTTTCAGACTCGATATACTCCTCTCTTGCCACCGACATCCGCCAGGTGGTAAAGAGATCTCCCGAAGCGGTGAAGTAGGAAAAAACAAAGGTAAAGAGCAGACAGCCAGTAACCGCCCAGCGTCCCATGCCAAAAGTCTTGCTGGCAGCCGCCCGGGGCCAGGCCTTCTCCACCTCCACCAGACAGCTGAGGCAGGCCGTGACCAACGTCACCATAACACCAAACCTGGCTCTGGCGGGATAAATGGGCGACAGCACCATGGCGTAATTGCAGGCCAGGGAGCCGAGGAAATAAAGCAGAGGCGTCAATTTCTGAGTCAAAGTAGCATGGCTGTAAAGCAATACAACATACAACGCCACAAAAGCCAGACAGAGCACCAGCATTTCATCCATCAGGATGTCTGTGCTGCGCTCAAACCGAGTCAGATACCGGATGATAATGTTGCTGCTTTCCTCAAAATACTCGCTGCGGACATAGTTTCCAGGCGCCAGAATCATCACCACAAAGCCAATCGCCACACCGGCTAGTCCGGCAAAACTCCAGGCTGCCGGTTTCTGTCCCTTGAGTTTCCCCAAAATCAGGAAGAGAATGGTCAGCATGACCGCCATGCCCGAGGTGTTTTCGTTGCACCAGCCGGCCAAGACGCCAAAAAGGAACCAGAGCGGAATCCACCACCAGCCCTGACGCACCGAACCAGTCAATGCAATACGATACCGAAGCAGGAAGCCAAAGATAATGAGCGAGCCCCAGAGATAGTTGCAGGAGCCCACCAGCCAGAGTACCGTCTGACCGAAAACAGGCACTGTAAACCAGATGAGCAGATGGATCAGCAGAAACACAGCTGGCTGATACTTCCGGTCACTGCCCAGCACTGCATGAGCATAGAGAATGAGCGTCAGTGCCAGATAGGCAACGGTGTTGATGAAGGTGAAGAAGGGCTTGCCCATCCAGAGAAAGAGCTGCGCCAAGGTATGGACGACACTGCGGCCGCCCCATTCAAAGTAATGGGAGTACTGGGAGCTGAGAATCTGCCAGAAGCTGGTGATCGGTTCCTTGGTCACCCGGTGCACACTGTAGGTATAATCATCCGCAATCAACGGAGTGAAGATGTTCAGCACCAGCATCAGCAGAAAGACACCGCCCACACAGCAGAAAAAGATTCGCTTCTGCCAACGTTCAGCATCTGCCTTTCCCTTTGGTTCCCTGCGTCCAGCCATTTACTTCTCCTCCTTTATAATGTAAATGGGACGTTTTTTGGTCTCCAGATACATCTTGGCGATATACTGACCGGCAATACCGGTGCAGAGCAGCTGAATGCCGCCAATAAAGAGGATCACACAGATCAGGGAAGGATAGCCTGCCACCGGATCTCCGAACAGCAGGGTCTTGACAAAGACCACACAGAGGAACACAAAGGCCAGGAAGCAGAAGAAAATACCCATAATGGAAGCGATAGCCAAGGGTGCAGTGGAAAAGGCCACGATACCCTCCAGAGAATAGAGGAACAGCTTCCAGAAGGACCATTTGGTCTGACCAGCTGCCCGCTCTACATTTTCATAGCTGATCCAGTGGATGTCAAAACCAATCCAGCCAAAGATGCCCTTGGAGAAACGGTTATACTCCGCCATACTGAGAATCGCATCCACCATCACCCGCTTCATCAGCCGGAAGTCCCGGGCGCCGTCTACAATATTGGCCTTGGAGATCTTGTTGATGAGCCGGTAGAAACAGCGGGCAAAGAAGGAACGGATGGGCGGCTCTCCCTTACGGGTCGAGCGGCAGGTAGCTACACAGTCGTGGCCATCCCGGACAATGCCCAGATACATCTCCTCCAGCAAGGCCGGCGGATCCTGCAGGTCCGCATCCATCAGGCCCACATACTCGCCGGTGGTATGAGACAGACCAGCGTAAATCGCAGCCTCTTTACCGAAGTTCCGAGAGAAGGACAGATAATGAACCCGGGCGTCCTCGCTGCTCATCTGCCGCAGCAGAGCAAGGGTGCCATCCCGGGAACCGTCATCCACAAAAACCAGTTCAAAATCCACATCATGGGCTGCCTTCATCTCATCCGCGACCCGGGTGATCTCCTTATAAAAGAGGGGCAGTACCTCTTGTTCATTGTAACAGGGTACAACAATCGATATGGTACTCAAAACAATCTCTCCTGTTCTTAATCTTCAATTAGTATCAGTATAACACCTTCCTAAAAATTTGACAAGGCTTGGCGAGAAATCATCGGGAAAACAAAAGGATGCCGTTTGAAAACAGCATCCTTTTACCATTATGCCATCTGAGACTGCGCAATACCCTTTTTCTTCCACCGTCCCCGCAGGTAGAAAAGCACTGTCATTGCAGCACCCAGCACCCAGGAAATGGACAGGGAGAGGAAGAGCACGTCGGGATTTCCGGCAGGATTCAGCTCGCTCCGGGTAAGGAAGGCCATCAGGTAAGCCAGCGGTGTCCGGATAATAACAGTAGTAATCAGGGAAATCCACATGGGTGTAACGGTATCACCTGCACCCCGCATGGTGCCGGAGAGGATCTGCGTCACCGCCATGGCCAGATAGCCAGGTGAAAGAATCCACAGCATCCGCATACCCAGATTCAGCACCGATTCGGTGGAGGTAAACAGCTGCATCAGATACTTGCCAAAAAAGACGATTAACAGCACCAATACGGCCGATACCAGCAAACCGATCTTCAGGCCATCCCGCGTTCCCTTGGAGACCCGGTCCATACGGCCAGCGCCCACATTCTGTCCGGCAAAGGTGGTCATGGCCATGCCAAAACTGAAGTTGGGCATCATGGCAAAGCCATCCACACGCATGACAATGATGTTGGCGGTGATGACCATGCTGCCGAAGGTGTTGGTCAGGGACTGTACCATCAGCGCTGCCATGGAAAAGATTGCCTGAGAAGCACCGGAAGGCAGTCCTAACCGGAACAGCTGTACGCAAAGCGCCCGGTCCATACGCAGCGCTTCCCGGTCAATGACCAGAACATCCCGCATCCGCAGAAGCCGCCAGAGACAAAGCACAGACGACACCATCTGGGAAATGATGGTGGCCCAGGCCACACCAGCCACTCCCATGGAAAAGTTGATGACAAACATCAGGTCCAGCACAATATTCAGTGCACAAGAGATCAGCAGGAAAATCAGCGGCATCAGGGAGTCTCCCAGGCCCCGGAGAATACCAGAAAGAATATTGTAATAGGCAGAACCGATCATACCATAAAAGATAATGTCCAGGTAGACACAGGACATATCGTAAATATCCGCCGGCGTCCGCAGCAGCGTCATAAACCACCGGCAGGTGAGGAGTCCCACTGCCGTAATAAAAAGGGAGCAGAAAAAGGTCAGCACAATGGTATTTCCCACTGTTTTAGACAAGGCCTTCTGCTCTCTGGCCCCGAAGTACTGGGAAACCATAATGCCTGCACCGGTGGAAATACCCACAAACAACACCAACAGCAGGTTAATCAGCGGAAAGCTGGCGCCTACAGCAGCCAGAGCACCATCTCCCACATAGATTCCCACAACCACCGAGTCTACGGTACTGTACAGCTGCTGTGCCAGATTGCCAATGAGCAGCGGCACAGAAAACTGAATCAGGCAGACGGCCGGTGAACCATGGGTCATGTCCTTTGCACCAAAAAAACGGTTCATGTGTCCTTCTCCTTTTGTCAGTAAAATCAATCTGTTCATCATTGTATCACAGCTTTTTAAAGCTGGCAAGAGTTTGATCACAAAATTACTGAATTGGGCCTTTTTAAACCTAAAAACCCGTCAAATTACCTGTATAGATTGTTAAATTCATCATTATTTTTTGTAACAAGGTTGTAAAACCCAAAAGAGTATGATATGATAAAGCTAAATCGGATAGGCTTTGGAAAGAATATCCGAAATCCCATCATGAACTCGCGAGGTCTCGAAAAATGGCGAAAAAAAGTTATGAGATCGACATGTGCAACGGGCCGCTTCTGGGTAAAATCCTGCGGTTTTCCATTCCCCTGATGCTGTCCGGTGTTTTGCAGCTGCTATTCAATGCCGCCGACATCATCGTCGTGGGCCGTTTTACCGGCAGTGATGCGCTGGCCGCTGTAGGCTCCACAGGTGCACTCATCAACCTGCTCATCAACGTATTCATCGGTCTGTCCATCGGCACCAATGTACTGGTTGCCCGATACTACGGTGCAAGAGATGCCCAGGGCCTTAGTGAAACGGTACATACTTCGGTGCTGCTGAGCTTTATCTGCGGTGTCATCATGATTTTTGTAGGAATTCTGCTGGCAGAGCCGCTCCTCTCCCTCATGGGTACCCCGGATAACGTGCTGTCTCAGGCTGCTCTTTATATGAGAATCTACTTCGTCGGTATGCCGGTCATCATGCTCTATAACTTTGGTTCTGCCATTCTGAGAGCGCTGGGCGATACCCGCCGTCCCCTCTATTTCCTGATTATCGCCGGTGCAGTCAATGTGGTTCTGAACCTGTTCTTCGTCATTGTCTTTCATATGGGCGTTGCTGGTGTAGCATTGGCGACTGTTATTTCCCAGGTCATCTCCGCCGGGCTCATCCTCAACTGCCTGATTCAGTCGGATTCCATCTACCGGCTTCATCTGAAGAAACTGCATATCCACAAGGATAAACTCATCGGCATCGCTAAGATCGGCTTGCCGGCTGGCATGCAGGGTGCAGTTTTCTCCATCTCCAATGTGTTGATCCAGTCCTCCATCAACTCTTTCGGCTCCATCGCCATGGCAGGCAATACCGCTGCCGGCAACATTGAAGGCTTTGTTTACACTTCCATGAACGCCATCTACCAAGCCAACCTCAGCTTTACCAGCCAGAACATCGGCGCTGAGAAATACAGCCGGATAACCAAGATCATGCTGCTTTGTGTGGGCATCGTCACCACCGTGGGTATCGTGCTGGGCATGGGCGCTACCCTGCTGGGCAAGCCGCTTCTTTCCATCTATTCCTCTGATCCTGAAGTCATCCAATATGGACTGAACCGAATGCAGATCGTGTGTGCCCTCTATTTCCTCTGTGGCATCATGGACACCATGGTTGGCAGTATGCGAGGCATGGGATATTCCATTCTCCCCATGATTATTTCCCTTACCGGCGCCTGCGGCCTGCGTATTCTCTGGATCTTCACCGTTTTCGCTGCCGACCGGACACTCTTTGTCCTCTACCTCTCCTACCCCATCTCCTGGGCACTGACAGCAGCAGTTCACTTGATCTGCTTCTTCTTCGCCCGGCGCAAGCTACCCCGACACGATGTACAGCAGGAATCCTCTCCCGCCTGATTTCCCGGAGCCGGACGTTTGTCCGGCTCCTTTTTGTGTATCATGAAGGTCGAAAAAAGAAAAAACTTTCAAAATTCTGCAACATTTTGGCAGTCTGCCGCATTTTATTAGTATGACGTAAATGAATATACGCAGAATATTCATCCCTGACAAGAAAGGACAAGCAACATGAAGCATCTGGGCAAAAAAATAACAGCAGCCGCTCTGACGCTGATGATGGCACTGGGCGCATCCTGTCCGGTTGCCGCTGCAAGCGGTCAATGGCGGCAAAACGACAGCGGATGGTGGTATGCACTGAACGGGGGCGGATGGGCCACCGGATGGCAGGACATCTCCGGCAGCCGGTATTACTTCTCCCCTTCCGGCTATATGCAGACTGGCTGGATCCAACAGGACGGCAACTGGTATTACCTGTCCGGCAGCGGCAGAATGGCCACCGGCTGGACCTGGGATGGCAGTGGCTGGTATTATTTTGACAGCAACGGCGTCATGCAGAGAGGCTGGCTTTCCCAGGGTGGAAAGTGGTACTACCTGACCGGCACCGGTAAAATGGCGACCGGCTGGGTCTGGGATGGAAGCGGTTGGTACTATCTGGACAGCAGCGGCGTTATGCAGACTGGCTGGACCTGGGACGGAAGCAACTGGTACTATCTGTCCGGCAGCGGAAAAATGGCCACCGGCTGGATTCTGGATGGCGGAAGCTGGTACTTCCTCGCCACCGGACAAAATCAGGAATTTCTGGACGGAAGCACAGCTTCGGCTGGCGTGATGCTGAAAAACCGGCTGATCCAGTGGAAAGGCCAGCTTTACTGGCTGGGCAGTGACGGCAAAATGACCTCCAATGGAACAGCCCAGTATGGCAGTTACCGGCTGACACTGGGAGGCAGCGGCACAGTATCCTCCATCCAGTGGAATACTGGCAGCAACACTCTGACACTGCCTGCCGGTTGGACGCCAGTGTCTCTGGAAGACAAGACCTGCACCCTTCAAAGTGAAGATGCCCGGGCAGAGATTTTGGCTGATCCGGCAGAGCAGCCGGAAGATCTGGAGCAATTTGCAGAAGATCTGGAAGAGGAGCTGTCTGACCGGTTTGAGCTGACCATCACTGTGCTGGAAAATGGTGTGGAGGTCAGCGGCGAGCGGCAGATTCCCGAAACCCGGGAATATTTCCAAACCCGCCTGATCTTTTCTGACGGAGAAATGATTACCATTCAGGCCCGCTGGACCGATCGGGATAACCCGCCCCTCCAGGCACTTTTTCAAATCAGCGATACCCTGTAACCCCCAAGGAGGATTCCGATTGCCATGAACATTTTCAAGAAAGCGCTGTGCGCCGGGCTGGTTCTGATCGCAGCTGTCCTTGCTCTTCCCCTTGCAGCCTCCGCTGCATCCATGCAGAAGGTCACCGTCAACACCAGTTATGCTTATGTATATATCCCCGGCGAGCAGGATCGGGGGGAAACACTGTCTGCCCCCTATTATACCTCACTGCCTGCTGGTACCGTGGACTATATGACCGACGTTGCCTCAGAGAACATCCCCGATGTGGGTATGCAAACCTACTGTTTTACCACATCTGGCCGGAAACTCCTGAAAAGTCAGGTTACCCTGGGAGAGGAGGTCTCCTCCATTCCCGCCAACACCATTACCAGCGTCAAGGTCTCAGCAGACAGCAAGTCCACTAAAATTGTCATCGGAGGCAACTGGAATGTTCCGTTCAATGTCATGCCGGACGGCATTACATACAGCGGCAGCACCAACACCGTTTCCAGCTTCTCTCCCTCCAAGGTGATCGTCACAATGGATTACTCCACCCTGGGCACTCTCTCCCTTCCCAGCAGCTTTCCTGCCGACAGCTGCTTCTCTGGCGTCACTGCCAAAGAAACCACCAATGGCAGCGTCAAGCAGGTGGTCCTGACCTTTTCCCTGAAGGAATCGGCCTATTACGGAAGCTACGCCCGCTGGAACAGCAAGGGACAGCTGGAGCTGGAATTTCTGAATCCGGTAGACTCTTTGAAGGGTGCCCGCATCTTTCTGGATCCGGGGCACGGCTATAATGGAAGCGAATCCGAAAAGGACGTGGGTGCTGTGGGCAACGGCCTGTACGAGTACCAGCTGAACTACGCCAAGGCTCTGGCACTCAAAGAGGAGCTGGAAAAACGCGGCGCCACCGTCATGATGCTGGATACCATGAATGAAAACTATCATCTTCTGTCCAGCCGTGTGGAAGCGGCAGTCGAGTGGCAGCCTCATCTGTACGTCTCTCTTCACCACGACTCTACCACCAACAGCACCTCCGGTGGCCTGACCACCTACTACAACACCCCTTATTCCCAGCCCCTGGCAAAAAATATCCAGACAGCGCTGATCTCCGCCATTCGCAGTGCCACCGGCTACCAAATCCAGGACCGGGGATACAAATTCAAGGAATATGCCGTCACCTGCTCCAAGTGCTTTCCCTCTATCCTGATTGAGCATGGCTTTATCAGCAATCCCACTGAAATCGGCGTTATGACCGACGCCCACACCCTTTCAGTGATCGCCAGCGCCGAAGCGGACGCCATCGAAGCGTTTTTGCTTCAGAAGGACATGGTCATTACACCGGTTCCTGAACCGGAAGATCCGGTAGAACCGGAGCCCCCGGTGGAAGACAACCGTACCGACTATGAAAAGCTGGTGGATCTGGCAGCGGACCATATCACTTCCTTCAGCGAATCCAACCCTTAACCCTTCTTGCATACCGGTTTTAACCGGTATGCAAATTTTTTTGCAAAAAGGGGTTGCATTTTCTGAAAAGGTATGCTATACTATAAAAGTCGTCTGGGTGTGGCGCAGGTGGTAGCGCGCTACCTTGGGGTGGTAGAGGCCGCAAGTTCAAGTCTTGTCACTCAGACCATATACCCTGGAGCCAAGCTCCAGGGTTTTTTGCTATCTGTCGAAAGGATGATACCCTATGGATTTGTTGCATTCCATTTTAATGAGCATCACCGAAATTGCAATCCTTTTGTTCGAGTTTGTTGGCGTCGGCATTCTGATCTGGTCGGGCGTCGTCGGCTTCTGGCACTGTATCCACCGGGACCCTCGTACCCGACTGGATCTGGCCAAAGGAATGGCACTGGGCTTGGAATTCAAGCTGGGCAGTGAGATTCTCCGTACCGTCGTGGTGCGGGAACTGTCTGAACTGCTGATTGTGGCTGGCATCATCCTGCTGAGGGCCGCTCTCTCCTTTCTCATTCACTGGGAAATTAAAAATGAAGAAGCCCACAAGGCAGGCAAACAGGATCAGATCTGACAGAAAAATCCCGAAGCAGCATCGCGATG
>CALXFL010000047.1 GCA_944387515.1 uncultured Clostridia bacterium | reverse complement strand
CCGGCAAAAAGGTGGCTTCCGTGGAGGATCTGGCCGGCGCCCGCATCGGTGTTCAGCTGGGAACCACCGGTGACATCTATATTGAAGGCGACATTGAAAAGGGTATCTTCGAGGGTGCAACCCTGGAAAAGTACAGCAAGGGTATCGATGCCATCCAGGCCCTGAAGCAGAACAAGCTGGATGCCGTCGTCATCGACAATGAACCTGCCAAGGCCTTTGTGGCTCAGAATGACGATCTGACCATTCTGGAAACCCCTTATACCGAAGAAGAGTATGCCATCTGTGTGGCCAAGGAAAATGATGAGCTTACCGAGAAACTCAACGGCGCCATTGCAGAACTGAAAACGGACGGTACTCTGGACGCCATTCTGGACAAGTACATCAACAAGACTGAGGGTGCTCCCGGCTATGTCACACCTGAAGGAACCGAGTATCCCAACGGTGAACTGGTTATGGCTACCAATGCCTACTTTGAACCCTATGAATATTATGACGGCGATACCATTATCGGCATTGATGCTGAATTTGCCAAAGCCATCTGCGACAAGCTGGGTTACAGCCTGAAGATCGAGGACATGGAGTTTGACTCCATCATCGCCGCTGTTCAGTCCGGCAAGGCTGATTTTGGTGCTGCCGGCATGACCGTCACCGAGGATCGTCTTCAGAATATCGATTTTACCGACAGCTACTGCACCGGTATCCAGTCCATCGTCGTCAAGAAATAAGGCAGCTTCCCCAGTGGGGAGCTGATCCCATAGTCAGCAGCCGCTGGGGATATCCCGGCGGCGGCTTTTGCTGTTTTCGTCAACTTTTGGGAGGTCATCTGTTTGGAATGGTTTAACAGCTGGATCCAGTCCCTGATTGGCTGGTTCCTCAACCTGGACGACAGGTTTTACAACAACTTTATTAAGGAAGACCGGTGGATCTATCTGACAAACGGTCTGGGTACTACCCTGCTCATTACCTTTTTTGCGCTCATTATCGGTATCGTGCTGGGCTTCCTGATCGCCCTGGTGCGGGTCACCGGTGACAAAACCGGACGGCTTAAATTCCTGAACGGCATCTGCCGTCTCTACCTTACCGTCATCCGTGGTACCCCTGTTATGGTTCAGCTGCTGATTATCTATTTCGGTATTTTCGGCAGTGTGGCAGTTGACAAGGTCTTTGTGGCAGTCATGGCCTTCGGCCTCAACTCGGCGGCGTATGTAGCCGAGATTTTCAGAGGCGGCATCATGAGCATTGACGGCGGTCAGATGGAGGCCGGCCGCAGCCTGGGCCTCAGTTATAACCAGGTTATGTGGAAGATCATCATGCCCCAGGCGGTCAAGAATGTACTGCCTGCCCTGGGCAATGAGTTCATTGTCCTCATTAAGGAGACCTCTATTTCGGGCTACATTGCCCTTCAGGATCTCACCCGCGGCGGCGACATTATCCGTAGCCGTACCTATGACGCCTTCATGCCCCTTATCGCCGTGGCACTGATCTATCTGTCCATGGTTCTGGTGCTGCAGGCCGGTGTCAAACGTCTGGAAAGGAGGCTGGCTAAGAGTGATCGAGATTAAGAATCTGACCAAGTCCTTTGGTCAACTGAAAGTTCTGACTGGCATCACCGAAACCATTGAAAAAGGGGACAAGGTGGTTATTGTCGGCCCTTCCGGCTCGGGTAAGAGTACCTTTCTCCGTTGTATGAACCTGCTGGAAACCCCGACCAGCGGTGAGATCTGGGTGGACGGCGAGGAGATCACCGCCCCGAAATGTGACATTGACCGGCTTCGCCGTAAGATGGGCATGGTATTCCAGCATTTCAATCTCTTTCCCCACCTGACCATCATGCAGAATATCACCCTGGCACCGGTGACCCTGAAACTTCAGAGCAAGGAGGAAGCCGGAGAAAATGCCCTGCGTCTGCTTCAGCGGATCGGTCTATCTGATAAGGCTGACGCTTATCCGGCCATGCTTTCCGGCGGTCAGAAGCAGCGTATTGCCATCGTTCGGGCTTTGGCTATGAATCCTGAAGTGATGCTCTTTGACGAGCCCACTTCGGCGCTGGATCCCGAAATGGTAGGAGAGGTGCTTCAGCTGATGAAGGACCTGGCTGCTGACGGTATGACTATGGTCTGCGTCACCCATGAGATGGGATTTGCCCGTGAGGTAGCCAATCGGGTGCTTTTCATGGACGAGGGGCAGATTCTGGAGCGGGCCAATCCTGCCGATTTCTTTGCAAATCCTCAGAACCAGCGTGCTAAGGACTTTCTGTCCAAGGTGCTGTAATTATTACCTGTCAGAAGATTCCCTGTCCAGATTGAATTGGGCAGGGGATTTTTATATATAGAGAAAATATCTGAAATTCTATTGAAACAAAGAAAGAATCTTGACGAAAAAGGATGCATTTGGTAAAATAAGGTTGATACAGAACCTTTTGACTGTTCTTTTCTGGGAGGATGATAAAGATAACAATGAAGCGGAACGGTTTTCTGATGACAGCCGCCAGTGTAGTGGCTGCGTTGACTCTAAGTGGTCCTGGAAGTGGCACAGATAGAGGGGGCACTGCCTGTATCTGCACCAGCAGAGAATGCGGCAACAGGCCCTGTGGCAAAGAAACCGGCAAGCCCTGCGGCTGAGAAACTGGCAACACCAGCTAAAAAGCTGGCAGAAGGTGCTGGTCCGGCGCAGAATACCACTGGAACGCCTATCGTCGCACCTGCAGCACCGGGTGAGCCGGATGAACCGGCCAAACCTGAAGAAAAGTCTCAGCAGAGTGAACCGGCAGGCAAGCCGTAATGATGGAAAGCCGTCCCTTGGGGGCGGCTTTTTCCCTCTTCCCATTTCCTCCTGGATATGCTACAATGAAGGCAGAGCATTCCGGAAAAGGAGGGGATCTGATGGATGTGATGATGATTGGGATTGCCGGAGGCACCGGCAGCGGCAAGACTACCCTGACTCGCCAGTTGGCGGAACGGTTCGGTTCCTCGGTGGCGGTGGTCACCAGTGACAATTACTACCGTAAGCACGATGACCTGACCTATGAGGAGCGGTGCGCCCTCAACTACGATCATCCCGATGCCTTTGATACCGCACTGATGATCCGTCATCTGTCTGCTTTGCGTGCAGGAAAGGGAATCCAGTGTCCGGTCTATGACTTCACAACCCACAATCGCTCTGAAAAGACGGTGCGGATCTCACCGGCACCGGTGGTGATTCTGGAAGGCATTCTCATCTTTACGGATCCTGAGCTTTGCCGGCTTCTGGACCTGCGGGTCTTTGTGGATACCGATGCGGATGTGCGGATTCTCCGCCGGATCAGCCGGGACGTGACCCAGCGGGGCCGTTCGCTGGACAGTATCATCACCCAGTATCTCACCACTGTCAAACCAATGCATGAGCAGTTTGTGGAGCCGTCCAAGCGGATGGCACATCTGATCGTGCCGGAGGGTGGGGAAAATACCCGGGCGCTTCAGGTGCTGATCCATGCCATCGAGGCCCATCTGGCCCGGGTAGAAGCGGAGAAGGAAAGCTGAAGCTGCCTGGAAAAATGGCGTTTCAGCACAGCTTTTCGCAACAAAAGGGGGCTTCCCCCAAAAGGAAGGTTTTTGCCATGACGGTACAGGAATTTCTCAAAGGGGCGGCTTCGGTCCGCCCCACCCAGCGGCAGTTGGACTGGTTTGACACCGAGTTTTACGCCTTTGTTCACTTCTCCCCCAATACCTACACCGGTTTGGAATGGGGAACTGGTAAAGAGGACCCTGCCATCTTCAATCCCACCCGGTTTGATCCGGATCAGTGGGTCGAAGCTGTGAAGGCAGCCGGTATGAAGGGGCTGGTGCTCACTGCAAAGCATCACGATGGATTCTGTCTCTGGCCCTCCCGTTATACGGACCACAGCATCAAAAGCTCTCCGTTCCAGAACGGCCAGGGAGACATTGTCCGGGATGTGGCGGCAGCTTGCCGCCGGGGCGGATTGAAGTTCGGTTTCTATCTCTCTCCCTGGGATCGGAACTGTCCACTTTATGGAACAGATGCCTATAACGATTATTATAAGGGTCAGCTGACCGAACTGCTCACCGGATATGGAGAGATCTTCCATGTCTGGTTTGACGGCGCCTGTGGAGAGGGCTCTGACGGCCGGAAACAGGAATATGACTTCCCCGGTTATATTGAGTTGGTACGCCGTTACCAGCCTCACGCCACCATCTTTTACGACAAAGGGCCCGATGTCCGTTGGTGCGGCAATGAGGCAGGTGTTCCCCGTCATGCAGAATGGGCTGTGGTGCCCACCGAGCTTTGTCCGCTGGCTGAGGTGCAGACTGGTTCTGGTCCCCTGGCAGAGGAGGGAGATCTCTCCTGGCTTTATAATACCGATCAGCAGATCGGCAGCCTCAGTAATGTTCTGTACAGCAAGGGCCTTTGCTTTGCTCCTTCTGAAATTGACATGTCCATCCGGCCTGGATGGTTTTACCATCCCCAGGAGGAGCCCCACTCTCTGGAACGGCTCTTTTCCACCTACCTCACCTCGGTGGGCGGAAATGCCTGCTTCCATCTGAATGTTCCGCCCACCCCTGAGGGTCTGTTTGATCCTCGGGATGTGGAGCGGCTGCGGGAGCTGGGAGATCTGATCCGCCGGGAGCTCGGCACTCCCATTCCCGCCAAGATGGAGTCAGTGCCCGGTTGCCCTCCTACCCAGCCTCAGTATACCCTCACCTTTGACCATCCTCAGAAGAATATCAAATACCTGGTGCTGGCTGAGGATCTGACCCATGGCCAGCGGATTGAATCCTTCCGTATTACCGCTGACTTTGCCAGCGGCGGGCAGTATGCCCTCTGTCAGGGGACTACCGTGGGCCATAAGCGAATCTGCCAGCTTCAGGATCCTTTCGCTCATCAGAATCCTCTTCTGAACGATACCACTCCGGAGATCAGCCGGCTCACCATTCAGGTGACCGCCGCCAGGGGTGAGGTCTTTTTCCGGGAAATCTCCGCTTTCTGAGCCGGAGAGCCCTCCATAGCCTGAAATAATTTTCAAACCGGTCTTTCCAGTATTTCATACATGGAAAGACCGGTTTTGCATATTATTTGCAAAAATATGAATATTTATAGTAAAAATCTGAATTTTCACTGCAATTTATTGCGATACCTCAGTCATTATGATATACTGTTAGAACACAAACTAATTAGTGCTTTTTACCTTTATTTTTGGGCAAACATGAGAGCAGACTGAAAAAGGACGGGGTTGATATTTGAAAGCATTTGTCAGAATGGAAAAAGGATGGTTGGCGGGAATTTGTTTGTTGCTGTTGGGAACTCTTTTCTGTTTTTTTCTCATCAGGCAAAATTGGAGAAATCTGTATGTTCCCTGCGTAACCGTGGCGGATACCAATATTGGAGCGGGAGATTATCCCCGCATTATCGCCCAGCAGGTGGAGAAAGGGCGTCTTTCCATCCTGGATGAAGAGGGGAATCTCTGTTGGCAGGATATTGTGCCTGCCGGAGAAATTACCCCTTCCACAGAAACGGGAGAAGGCCTGGAAGCCGGAAGCTATACTGTTCGTCTTGAGGACTCCAGCTGGATGGCGTTTTTTGTAGCAAAAGAGAAACGGGTGTCTGAAGCCACCTTTCAGGTTACAGATTCTCCGATCTATACCCAGAAGGACGTCTTTGTTCTGGGAGAGACTTCCTATTTTTACTATGATCCTGAACTGGTAGGGGAGGAAAGCTGGTTTGGCGTATACCAGAGGGGGCAGACGCCTGGTGTGGAAAACAGTGCGCTCTGGATGCTGGCGGAAAATGGCACCCTGCCTGACGGAGTAGCGTGTTTACAGGAAATGAGCGGTGGTTGGACCGCCTTCAACAGCTATCCGGGTGAATATACCCTTTACTTCTTTGCGGACAGTGGCTATGATGCGCTGGCCAGCTGGGATTTTTCGGTGGTTGAAACCGATGAACCGGTGCTGCGCTGGCTGCCTTCGGGCACTGCTGGTGCCGGGCAGCTGGGAGGTAGCGTGGCTGTTATCTGTCCTGAGGACCAGCTCGATCAGACAACGCTGCTCTGTTGGGGACGGGGAGGCGAACCCCTGCCGGATGTCACGCCGCTGCGCCGGATGATTATGACCGGTGGCACCATTCGCTGGCTGGCTCCGGATGGAGTCGTCATTCCTCAGGAAGCTACCCAGCTGCTTCTTTATGAATATGAAGAAGGGGCGTCTCTGGAAAGTTGTGACCTGCTGGCCACCTTGCAGCTTCCGGTGGAGCTTCAGGCAGTGGATGAAGAGCCACTTTATACCTTCGGGGTCCTTTCAGACACGCATGTGACCCGCTGGTACTGGAACGACCAGAACCAGCGCACCAATCATGCCCTTGACCAGCTGGCCGCCCTGGGGGTGGACTTCATTGTGGACAATGGAGATGTGGTGGACAATGGCTCTCCATTGGAATACTTTCAATTTACCCATATGGCAAAGAATACCGGTATTCCGGTTTACCTGACCTTCGGCAATCACGATGCCGGGAAGAATACCGGAGACTTTAATACCTATCTTCATCGTTTTTTGGAAGCGGCAGGCCGGAACAGTGTCTATGCCCGGCTGGATGGCGTTGCTTCCCGCTGCCTGCTGCTGGGCAGCCAGGGTGCGAGCCCGGAAGATGAAACACCCATGAACGCCACCCTGGGCATCCTTCATCAGGATCAGCTGGACTGGCTGGATACTCAGCTGGAGATCCTGCAGGAGGAGGACAGTACGGCCCCCATCTTCCTGTTCCTCCATCAACCACTGGCTGGTACTGTCACCGATACCGTCTGGGGCAGCGATCTCTACCCCAGTGAAGAGGTTCTTGCCCGTATTTCCGATCTGCCCCAGCTTTTCCTTTTCACCGGACATACCCACCGCAGCCTCATGGAAACCTGGGCTGTATGGGAGACCGAAGGAGGAGCTCACTTCCTTCATGACGGCTGTGCCAGCGAACTGTGGGATGGGACAGATTTGTATCCCGGCAGTGAAGGGCTGGTGGTAGAGGTCTATGCTGACAGTGTCGTGGTCCGGGGAAGGGATTTTCTTCATGAGCGGTGGATGGGCAGCTATTATCAGCGGTACCCGCTGGGATCCTGAGCTGGAATTTATCCGAATTTTTAGGACGTTTCATCAGCAAATGCCGGTTTTTTTGTTGGGAAGGTAAAAATTTCCCAAATCAGGGTTGTCTAAATGGGAATTTTGTGATAAACTATAAACAGCTGTTTTATTGGCTGAAAACACAGGAAGAATGGAGAAAGTTAGAAATGGCAATTATGGATATATTTGGCAAGAAGAAAGAGGAAGAGGGCGCAGAGCAGACCGCTCCCCAGCAGGAGGAAGCTACCCCCATTTCCATGACCAAGGGCGGCCAGGCTGAGGCCCCCAAGCCCCGCAAGACCCTGACCGGCCCTCAGGCGGAGGCTATGAAGAAGATTGAATCCATCACCAAGGCCATGTACGAGGGCAAACGGGATTGCTACCTGATTCTCGACCCCCGCACCACCCTGGAAGATCTGGAGAGCCAGAAGAATATCCGTCCCCTCATCACCGCTCTCAGCGCTCAGAACAAGATCCCTGTAATCCGGTTCGCCAGCAGCGAGATGGTGGCTGAGCAGGTGGCTCGTAACTTTGGTTGCGTCGTGGAGGGCAAGCCCCTGACCATGAAGGTTCCCTTTGCCGCTATCTACAAGATCCTGAACGACGTGATGATCTATGGTATCTTCGGCTTTGTGGTACACGAGGTTGGCAAGGAATATGCCGGCAGCACCATCCATATGGCCAGCTACCTGCTGGGCGAGCTCCAGAAGAAGGACATCCGTCCCTATATGGATCAGGCCATGACCATCCAGTCCCTGCATCAGATTCGGGCCATCAAGGGTCATTTCTATGTGGTCACTGCCCCTGGCACCACCGTCGAGCAGGCCAAATCCGGTCAGTTCGCTCTGGGCTTTGGCAACCGCAACGGTCAGGCTTTCTGCTCCATCTTTGCTTCCAGAGAGCTGGCTGAGCGTCATGTTTCCCGCAACAACATCAAGACTGTTATTGTTGAGATGAACGCCCAGCAGCTGGTGGACAAACTGGCTGAGACCCGCAACAAGCTGGATCGTGAGTTCGCTCTGATCTTCACCGAGCCCCGCGGCGCTCATGTACAGGTTGTCACCCTGTTCATTATTCTCTGCTGCGAGATCCTGAAGCTCCAGAAGCCCAAACTGAATGTAAAGCCCAAGGTTGCCCCTGAGATCGTCACCATGGACGGTGCTGAGGAAACCGTTGCTGCTCCTGAGGCTGCTCCCGCTGAAGAAGAGGCTGTTCCCGCTGAAGAAGAGGCTCCTGCCGCTGAGGAAGCCGCTCCTGCCGAGGAGGCACCCGCTGAGGAAGCTCCTGCCGAAGAAGCTCCCGCTGAGGAAGAGCCCAAGGCATAAGAATAACCACGATAAAATGGCGCTGCCCTGAAAAAGGGCGGCGCCATTTTTGCATCTGGCTGTATGTGGTCATTCCTTCAGGAAAATCAGCAGCGTAGACCACTCCTTTTCCAGCCGTTCCATGGAAAAGGCAGCGTTGGCAGGACTGGTGGAGGGCATCCGGAACGATGGGACCGACAGGGAAATGCCCCGCCGGAGAAAGAGACGGTGGGCCTGTGTGCCGTTGAAAAATACTGCTTGGATATTGCTTCGGGCTACCAGCAGCTCCACTGGCTGATAAATGGGATTGCGGATGCTGGCGTCGGAAGCGCCTTTGATGTCGCAGTTTTGCAGCACATCCCAGAGTCCCAGCCCGCTTTCCCGCAGGAACAGCCGCTTTTCCGGGACGGTGACCGGTGTCTCCCGGCCCATCAACCGGGCCATCAGCGGCCAGAACCGGTTGCGGGGATGGCCGTAGTAAAAGCCGCTTTCAAAAGAGAGAGGGGAGGGATAGCTCCCCAGAATCAGCACCCGGGCATTGGGGGCACAGCAGGGAGGGAAGGCGTTGGGGCCCATGGCAGTCAACCTTTCGTTTTTTCTTACAGAATACCATATTTTTTCCCATTGGCCAAGAGGACGGGAGAAAATGGGAAAATACCGGTAATGGATTTTGGGATTGCTGTGTAAATCCATCTGCCATGGGGGAAATTTTTGGCCCCTTCTCCGAAATCTTTCGGGATATTTGACCGGACAGGACGGATTCTGGTATACTGGTACCAGAATCAGAGGGCCAATGGCCCCGAAAATGGAGGCAATATGGATATTCGCTTGCTGGCCCTGGATCTGGACGGGACCCTGACCAATTCGGAAAAGATCATCACGCCCCGCACTCGGGAAGCCCTGATGGAGGCCCAGAAACGGGGTATCCGGCTGGTACTGGCCTCGGGCCGTCCCACTGAGGGGATCAGCCCCTTGGCAGAAGAGTTGGAAATGGGCCGGTACGGCGGCTTTATCCTCTCCTATAATGGCGCAGAGATCCGGGAGGTGGGCAGCGGCCGTCTGCTGGTTCAGCAGACCCTTCCCGCCGACACCATTCCAGTGATTGCCGGTTTGGCCAGAGAGTATGGGATCGGTGTCCTCTCCTACGGGGACGGCGCCGTCATCACCGAGCATCCCGATGATCCCTATATCCAGCTGGAGTGCCGGATCAACCGGATTCCCTGCCGGCCCGTGGAAAACTTTGAGAAGGCCCTGACTCATCCAGTGCCCAAGTGCCTGATGACCGGGGAAGGGGATTACATGGGGCAGATCCTGCCCCGTATTCAAGAGGCCCTGCCGGGCCTGAGTGTCTACCGCTCTGAGGCCTATTTCATCGAAATCATGCCCCAGGGAATTGACAAGGCCCGTTCTCTGGCAGAGCTGCTGCGGCAGCTGAACTTGACTGCCAGTCAGCTGGCAGCCTGCGGCGACGGTTACAACGACATCTCGATGATTGCCTTTGCTGGGCTGGGGGTGGCCATGGCCAATGCCCGTCCCGAGGTACAGAAGGCAGCCCGGGTGATTACCACCTCCAATGATGAGGATGGCGTGGCAGAAGCGGTTTACCGCTGGATGCTGTAAGGTACCAAAAGCGTCTCCAGGCTGGAGGCGCTTTTTGCTGCCCGCTTTTGGATGGCGCCGGTGCGTTGACAGTACAGACGGCAGGTGCTATACTGAAACTGTCGAAATTTTTCTCTTTTGGGGCCTTTCAGCGGCAAAATTTGTCCGAGGCCCTCTCTCTTTCAGAAATGAGGCAATTCCAATGAAACATTTTACCAGACATCTTGTGACATTTTTGACAGCAGCCATGATGGCGGCAGCGGCGGTTTCTCCCGTTTCTGCCGGCTGGGAGCGGCAAGCAGACAACACCTGGCAGTATACCCGGAATGGACAGGCTGTTTCGGGCGGCTGGCAGCAGATTGACGGCAGCTGGTACTGGTTTGACCAGAACGGCACCATGCAGACCGGCTGGCTGGAGACTGGCGGAAGCCATTACTTCCTGTCGGAGACTGGCGCTATGGTAACGGGCTGGGCCCTGGCAGACGGCAACTGGTATTGGTTCCACTCCAGCGGCGCCATGGCCACCGGCTGGGTGAACAGCGGCGGCAGTTGGTATTTCCTGGATGGAGAAGGCGTGATGCAGACCGGCGCCATTCAGGTGGACGGTGTCAACTATCTCTTTGACAGCACCGGTAAAATGACGGCCGAGGGAGATGCTGTGGTGGCGATTCCCCGCCGGGCCTATACCCGCAGCGGCGGCAAGGCTGAGGTGGTCTACGGTAAGAAGGATGGCACCACTGTCCGGGTCACCACCTTTGAAAATGATTCGGTGGAGAAGATGGCCCAGCGGCTCAACGACGCTGGTGTCTGCCCCTACGATCAGTTCCTGGCTGCGGTGAATCGTGTCCAGGGCGTCGATCTGGACAGTGAGATTCCCGATGGACTCTGCTACCGGTATGAGGGTTATCTCTACCCTGATACTTATGAGTTTTATCGGTATGAGGATGCCGATACCGTCGTAAAGAAGATGCTCCAGAATTTTGAGTGGAGAGTGGACGAGTCTCTGCGGGAGCAGCTGGCTGATGCCGGTTATACCCTTCATGAAGCGGTCACCCTGGCTTCGGTCATTCAGGCAGAAGCCGGTACTACCGAGGCGATGGCAGCAGTATCCGGTATCTTCCAGAACCGGCTGGCCAATCCGGCTGAGTATCCGAAACTCCAGTCCAATCCCACCAGCACCTATGCCCAGAAGGTGGTGCTTCCTGCCACTGGCAACCAGCAGCTGGCAGACCGCTATGACAGTTACAAAACGAATGGTCTGATTGCGGGTCCCATCAACAATCCTGGTCTGGGCGCTTTCAAAGCCATCCTCTCTCCGGCAGAGGAGAGTGAGGGGCAGTATTTCTTCTGCACCGATAAGGCGGGCAACTTCTACTTTGCTTCCACCTATGCCGAACACCTGGAAAACTGCAAAAAAGCCGGCCTTGTCAGCTGACATCCGGACACAAAAGAAACCGGCCCTTTCGGGGGCCGGT
>CALXFL010000046.1 GCA_944387515.1 uncultured Clostridia bacterium | reverse complement strand
TCACGTCAGACTTTTACAAAAAAGCTGGCATCTTTTTTACAGATGGGACAGATAAAATCAGCGGGAAGCTCCTCCATCTCCGCCAGATAGCCGCAGATTGTGCAGCGCCAGACTGTCTTTTTATCAGAAGCTGGTTCCTCTTTGGGAGCGGCAGTCTCCTCACCTTTATAGGAGGGAGCGTTTTTGGGTGTTCCGCCCTTCTTGACTGCATGATAGTAGGCATAGGTGAGAACCTCACCATCTGCCAGATGACGGGCTTCGGTCACATCGCCAATAAACATCAGGTGTGTGCCCAGATCCACCGTCTGACAGACCTTACAGCTGAACAGAGCAGCCGCATGGTTCAGAACATAGGGCATTCCGTTGCCATCCACAGCTTCATCCACCTGGCTGAACTTGTCCTCATCCCGGCCAGAGCGGAATCCAAACAGGCCAATCAGATCCATGCCAGCATCCTGCGTCAAAACAGTTGCCACAAAAAATCCGCTTTGCTGAATCAGTTCACAGGTGTAATTATCCTTGTTGACTGTCACAGCAAGCCGCTCCGGAACGGCAGTGACCTGGGTGACGGTGTTGACAACGCAGCCGCTTTTCTTCTCTCCCACACCAGCAGAGACAATGTAAAGCCCATAGGAAAGTTTAAAGAATGCAGTGAGGTCGATGGACGATCTGGACATAAAATACCTTCTTTCATGTTTCTAAAAATAGAATTTTTCTAATTTAAGTATACCTGACCAAATACCAAAAGTCAAGAAAATTTCTGCAAATCTGGGGTAAAGATATTCCCACAAAAAAGAGAAAAAATTCTTCCTCAAATTTGTCAGGACATGAAAACTTTTCTGTCTGTATCTTGACTTTGCCATGAAAAAAATGTATAGTAAAGGTGAACGTCCGTGATTCCGTGGCGAGATTTCTGTCCTCCACGGATTATTTTTTTGGTCTTATTAGTTAGGTGTATAACTAATTTGTTGATCTATTGAGGTGATGAAATGTCGCAAGCTGTTGAAAAAGAAAACAAAATGGGCACCATGCCAATTGGCAAACTGCTGTTCTCCATGGCGCTCCCCATGATGGTCTCGATGATCGTACAGGCTCTCTACAATATCGTGGACAGTGTCTTCGTAGCCCGGGTCAGCGAAGATGCCCTGACTGCCGTTTCCCTGGCGTTCCCCATTCAGAACCTGATGATTTCAGTGGCCAGTGGTACCGGTGTTGGTATCAACGCACTGCTTTCCCGCAGCCTGGGTGAGAAGAACTACCAAAATGCCAACCGCGCAGCCCAGAATGGCCTCTTCGTCATCGTCATCAGCGCACTGGTATTTCTGCTGTTCGGTCTGTTCGGCACCCGTCCCTTCTTTGAAATGCAGACCGACAACGCGGTCATTGCCCAGGGCGGCGTTGATTATCTGAGCATCTGCGCCATTTTCTCCATCTTCTCCTTTGGACAGGTCACCTTTGAACGGCTGCTTCAATCCACCGGCCGTGCCTTTTACAGCATGATCTCCCAGGCCGTGGGCGCCATTGCCAACATCATCCTGGACCCCATCATGATTTTCGGCCTGTTTGGATTCCCCAAAATGGGCGTGGCAGGTGCTGCGATTGCCACCGTCACTGGACAGGCTATCGCCTGCTGCATCGGACTTTTCTTTAATATAACCAAAAACCACGAGATTTCTCTGAATTTCCGTGGATTCCGTCCCCATGGCGCCATCATCAGCCAGATTTACAAGGTGGGTGTGCCCTCCATCGTCATGATGTCCATTGGCTCCATTATGACCCTTGGCATGAACACCATCCTCATGCGCTTCTCCTCCACTGCAACAGCCATTTTTGGTGTCTACTTCAAATTGCAGAGTATTGCCATCATGCCGGTTATCGGCCTCAACAATGCCCTGGTTCCCATTGTGGCCTACAACTACGGCGCCCGCAACCGGAAACGAATCACCCACACCATCAAACTGGCTGTGGCCTCCGCTGTGGCCATTATGCTCTTCTTCCTGGCCATCTTCCAGATTTTCCCCGGTCAGATGCTGCTCCTGTTTGACGCATCCGAGCATATGCTCTCCATGGGTATTCCCGCTCTGCGGATTATCTCGCTGAGCTTCATTTTTGCCGGATTCTGCATCATCGTCGGCTCGGTATTCCAGGCTCTCGGCAACGGCATCCTGAGTCTGATTGTATCGGCAGCCCGTCAGCTGGTGGTCCTGCTGCCTGTGGCCTGGCTGCTGTCCCTCACCGGCGAGGTCAATATGATCTGGTGGTCCTTCCCCATTGCAGAACTGGCTTCCCTGCTGTTCAGTGCCTTCTTCATGCGGTATGTTTACCATAAGGAAATCCTGCCGCTGGATACACCGATCAAATAACACTTTTACATTCTCAACCCCCGAAAGTCCATGGCTTTCGGGGGTTTTCTTTGTAAAGAATGTTCCATTTCAGAAATCGTCCTGGCATAAATTGGTATTTTTATGGAATTATCCCTTTTTGTCTTGACAAATCGTTCAGAGCAGAATATAATATTTTCAAAATGAACGTTCAAAAAATGAACAGGAGGATTCGGAGATGGAAGATCTCTTTTCCCTGTTATGGGTCATCAATCGCACACCGGTTGCCAGCCAGAGAGATCTGGCACAGCACCTGGACATCTCTCTCGGCAAGGTCAACAGCCTGCTGCGCAGCGCCGAGGAACAGGGATTTCTGGATATTGTACGGGAAGGCAAACAATCGAGCTTCGACATCCGCCCCGCGGGACGGGCGCTGCTGGAACAGATGCTTCTCAACCGTCATCAGGGAAAGCTCAAGCTGGCACCCAGCGGTCAGCCCGTTCGGACAGCGGTCATCCTCGCAGCCGGACGGCGGCCGGACTTCGACCAGCCGGTGGCGCTGCTTCCGCTGGGAGAATCCACCATTCTGGAAAGCACCCTGAAAATGCTGGAATGCAGCGGGATCGAACGCTTTTTCCTCATCAGCGGCTACCAGGCAGAGGAAATCCGGAAGCGGCTCTCCTCCCGCCAGAACGTGACCATTATTGAAAATCCCCGCTACAAGTGGTCCGGTACCATGCAGGGTCTCCAGTTGCTGGATGGCATGCTCAAGGAGGACTTTCTGCTGCTGAAAAGCGACCTGGTCTTGGAACAGCGGGGCATCGATGCCTTAATGGAAGGAGATCTTCCCTTCCGTGCACTGCTGGCCTCTCCCTCCGGCATGGAGGATGAAGCCTTTGTGGAGCTGGATGAGGACGGCGACATCTTCCGCATCAGCAAGGACATTCACCAGATCAACCGGATTCAGGGCGAACTGGTGGGCATGATGCGGGTGCCCGCTGAGGTCTTCCAGATGATGCTGCGGTACTTTGCCGTCAATGAGAATCCCTACCTGAATTTCGAATATGTATTGGAAAACATCGGACGGCTTTACGGCTTCCACGGTGAGATGGTGGATGACCTGATCTGGAGCAAGGTGGAAAACCAGACCAGCTACCAGAATCTGGTGAACATCGTCTATCCCCGCATCCAGCGGAAAGAAAAGGAGATGCGGCAGAAGCTGGCCGCCGATACCCTGATGGCCGTCATGGATGTGCAGCCGGAGGACATTCTGGAAATCTCCTTTGCCGGAGGACTCACCAACACCAACTACGATGTGCGGCTGAAACAGGGCCGGTATATTCTCCGCCTCCCCGGCCGGATGACCGAAAGCCTCATCAACCGGGAGACTGAAAAGCACAACGCCCAGCTGGCGTCCGATATGGGCTTTAACTGTAAGCTGGTCTACTGCAACGCTGAAACCGGCGTCAAGATAAGCGAATACATCGACCACGCCGAAACCCTCAGCTTCCGCACCGCCCGGCTGGAAGAAAACATCCGGCTGGTAGCGGATATCCTCAGCCGGTTGCACCATTCGGATATGGCATTAGAAAATGTCTTCAATCCCTTTGACGAGGCACTGCGGTACGAGGCGCTGTTGGAGCAGGAACACGCCCACATGTACAAGGGCTACCACCAGCTGCGGGCACAGGTTTTAGCCATCCGGGACCGGCTCTATCAGATGGGCTACGACCAGCGGCCCTGCCATAATGACCTGCTGGCCTCCAACCTGGTGAAAAACGGCAACGGACGTCTCTATCTGATTGACTGGGAATATTCCGGCATCAACGATCCCATGTTCGATGTGGCCGCCTTCTTCCTGGAAAACTACTTTGAACCGGAGGATGAAGAGCTCTTCTGCCACTACTATTTCGGTGCAGGAGAAGACCTTCAGAAGGCCCGGGAAAAGATCCTCATTTTCAAGATCTCCCAGGACTTCCTCTGGAGCATCTGGACAGTGCTCAAGGAAGCCAAGGGCGACGATTTCGGCAGCTACGGACTGGACCGCTTTACCCGGTGTCAGCAACTCTGCGCCCGGTACTGGGACCTTTACGGCAACGACAGGAGTGACGAGGTATGAAAAAACAGCACACAACGGAAATGGACTGGGGACTGACCATCTTCCCCCTGGCAGTTATTGTGGCACTGGCCGTGCTGCTCATTGCGTTCCCGGAAAACGCCGGTAATGTCATCAACAGCATGAGAGGCTTTCTGGTCAATGACATCGGCTTTGCCTATATGATTTTCGGTCTGGCCGTGGTGGGTATCTCCCTGTATGTTGCCCTTTCCAAATACGGCAACATCCGCCTGGGACAGCGGGAAAAGCCCCGTTACAGCAATTTCAGCTGGGGCACCATGATCTTCACCTCCACCATGGCGGCGGATATCCTTTACTGGGCGCTGATTGAATGGGCTTACTATTATAACGAGCGCCCCTTCGCCATGGAAAATATGACCCTGGCGCAGCATCAGGACTGGGCTTCCCAGTACCCGCTGTTCCATTGGGGCCCCACGCCCTGGGCCTTCTACATTCTCCCTGCTGCCGCCTACGGCTACATGATGTATGTCAAAAAGTCCCACAAGCAACGGATGAGTGAAGCCTGCCGGCCCATTCTGGGCAAGCGGATGGACGGTGCGCTGGGCAAGGCCATCGACATTTTCGCCGTGGTGGGCCTGTTGGCCGCCACCGCCACCACCTTCTCCCTGGCCACCCCCCTACTCTCCCAGTCCCTGGCCGACATCACTGGTCTGCCTCAGAGCAAGCTGCTGACCATCGGCATTCTGGTACTGATTGCCGTGGTCTTTACCCTAGCGGTATTCTTTGGCTTTAAGGGAATTTCTAAGCTGGCCAATGTCTGTGTCCTGCTCTTTTTCCTGCTGCTGGCCATTTTCTTCTTCGGCGGCCCTATGCGGTATATTGTGGAAACCGGTGTCACCGCCATCGGCGGCGTAGCCCAGAACTTCCTCTCCATGTCCACCTGGATGGATCCGCTGCGGCTCTCCTCTGCGGACGGCGTCAACGGCTTCCCCCAGAACTGGACTATCTTCTACTGGGCCTACTGGATCTCCTGGTCGGTGGCAACCCCCTTCTTTATCGCCAAGATTTCGGAAGGACGCACCATCCGGCAGACCATCCTCGGCGCCTATATCAGCGGCGTTTCTGCTACCTTTATGGCCTTTATCGTCTTTGGCAACTACGGCCTTTACCAGCAGGTAACCGGCACCGTAGACGTAGCAGGCATGCTGGCTGATGGTGCCGCTCCCTCCACCGCCATCCTGTCGGTGTTTGAGACCCTCCCCATCCCCAAAATCGCCATGATTGTGCTGATTCTGGCCATGATCGCGTTCTATGCTTCCACCTTCGACGCCATTACCATGGTCATCTCCACCTATTCGGTGAAAAATCTCAAGGAGGATGAGGAACCCTCCCGGAGACTGCGGATTTTCTGGTCCATCGTCTTCATCCTGCTGCCGATAGCGCTGCTTTTCAACGAAAGCACCCTCACGATGCTGCAAACCCTCTCCATCTGTGCAGCGTTGCCCATTATGGTGATTATCTGTATCATCGTTGCAGGATTCCTGCGGCAGCTTCGGCATCATGGGGAAGAAGAAACGAAAAAATCCTCTCATTCATAAAACCTTTACAATTTGATCTGCAACTTTCCCAAAGGTTGGAAACACTATGTTATGGAACTGCTGAGAAGGGTTCCGAGGCAGATTTACGCCAACATTTCTACTGGGAAAGGAACAAATTTATGAAAAAACTGATTGCACTGATGCTTTGCGGCATTCTCGCCGTAGCAGGTCTCGGCGGATGCGGCGCCACCAAAGAGGAAAGCACCGTTTCCAATGTGACAGCAGGAGAAGTCTTTGACGCCATCAACGCCGCCTTTGCTGAAAAGTATGCGGATATGGACGTGGAAGGCGCTATCCCCAATATGCCCATGGATATTGACGACACCGTCCTCCAGGAAAAGTTCGGCATCGACCCCGAAATCACCGAGGATTACAAGGGACAGATTGCCGGCATGATGACCAACTGCGACATGCTGCTGGTGGTCAAGGCCAAGGACGGCAAGCTGGAAGACGTGGTGAAAGGTCTGGAAAAGGGCAAGGAAGCCCAGCAGGCCGCCTTTGAATCCTATGGTGTCATGGGCAACCTGGAGCGTCTGGACGCCTCCAAGATTGTCACCAACGGCAACTACGCTGCCCTGCTCATGGTAGGCATCATGGATACCGAAGATGAAACCGTAGACTTTACCGAAGATGTCAAGCTGGCTGAGGATACCTTTAACAATACCATCAATGGTTAATTGTAAAATATTCCTGTCTGCTCTTGCACTGGATAAAGGAATCGGGTAAAATAATCTGGGAGATAAGGCCGTTGTCCGGCTCCTGTCTCCCATTTTTATCATCATAAGGAAAGGGTCGATTGCTGCATGGTTTTCAGCAGCCTGTTATTTCTGTTTCGATTTTTGCCCATTGCGCTGCTCATCTACTATCTGATGCCCCGGAAGGGCAAGAATTTTGCCCTGCTGGTTCTCAGTATGATTTTCTATGCCTGGGGCGAAGTCCGGTATCTGCCCATCATGGTGGTCTCCATTCTGGTAGACTATTTCTGTGGACAAGGTATCAAGCGATGGGGACAAAAGCCCGCTCTGCGGCGGATGTTTCTCATCTTCTCTATGGTACTCAATCTGGGAATGTTATTCTTCTTCAAGTATACCAATTTCTTCCTGGAGAACATCTCCGCCATTACCGGTCTGGCACTTCCCCAGCTTTCGCTGACACTGCCACTGGGCATCAGCTTTTACACCTTCCAGACCATGAGTTACACCATTGACGTCTACCGCGGTAAGGTGGAGGCGGAGGACAACATCATTGACTTTGGCGCATTTGTCGTCCTCTTCCCCCAGCTGATCGCCGGTCCCATCGTCAAATACTCGGATGTGGCCTATGAGCTGAAGCACCGTCAGATGGAAACCGGACGGATGGCCGAAGGTGTCCGCCTCTTTATCATGGGCCTCGCCAGCAAGGTGCTCATTGCCAACAACGTGGGCGCGCTCTGGACTGAAATTGAAGGACTCTCCATGACCGACATCTCCACCCCGCTGGCCTGGCTGGGTGCGCTGGCCTTCTCCCTTCAGATTTATTTCGACTTCTCTGGCTATTCCCTCATGGCCATTGGTCTGGGTAAACTGCTGGGCTTCGATTTCCCCCAGAACTTCAACTACCCCTATATTTCCCCCAGCATCACCGATTTCTGGCGGCGCTGGCATATGACCCTCAGCTCCTGGTTCCGGGAATATCTCTATATTCCTCTGGGCGGAAACCGGGAAGGAAAATGGAAGACCTACCGCAATATGCTGATTGTCTGGGCTGCTACCGGCTTCTGGCACGGCGCCAGCTGGAACTTCGTCCTGTGGGGCCTGTTCTTCTTCGTCATGCTGGTGCTGGAAAAAGCCTGGCTCGCTCCTCACATGGCCCGGCATCAGGGCATTTCCAGAGTGTGGGTGCTCTTTCTGCTGCTGTGCAGCTGGATGCTCTTTGCCATCACCGATCTGGGCCGGTTGGGCGAATACTTCACCCGGATGTTCGTCCCCCAGGGCGGCGGAAACTGGCTCTACTACCTGCGCAACTATGGCGTCAGCCTGATTCTGGGCTGCGTGCTGTCGGTGCCGGTGCTGAAAAAGTTCTATGACAAGTGGCTCTGCCGGCACCGCTGGGTAGAAACTGTCCTGTTGGGCGGACTGCTCACCCTGTCGGTGGCCTATCTGGTAGACGCCACCTACAACCCCTTCCTGTATTTCCGTTTCTAAGGAGGCAGCCGGATGAAAAAGAAACTGACCGGAATACATCCGCTTCTCTGGATGTTCTTTCTGTTTATCAGCGGGCTTACAATAGCCGACCTGCTGATGCCCGACAAGGATTTTTCCGAACTGGAAAACCGCTACCTGAAGCAGAATCCTGCCTTTACTATGGCCTCTCTCATTGACAACAGCTACACCATGAACTATGAAAGCTACGTTAATGACCAGTTCGTGGGACGGGACAGTTGGATCAGCCTCAAGTCCAAATCCGAATCGGTGCTGCTGAAGGTGGAAAACAACGGCATCGTTTACGGAAAAAATGACCGCCTTTTTGAAAAGTACACCAGCTACGACGCTGAACAGCTGGCCAAGAATCTGGCTTTTCTGGAAGAATTTGCCGCTGGAAAAGAAAATGTTACCTTTGCTGTGGTCCCTTCCGGCTATATGCTGAATCAGGAAGATCTGCCCGCCGGACTGAAGCTGGTGGATCAGAAGGCTGTCATGGACCAGATGCCCGCTCAGGTTCCGTCCGCTCATTGGATGGATGTGCTGCCGGTGCTGGAAGCCGGCAACGATGGAGACCTTTACTACCGCACCGACCATCACTGGCGTGTTCATGCCGCCTACCTTTTCTATGAAGCCTACTGCCGTGAAAAGGGCATGGAGCCGGTTGCAGAAGCAGACCTGCCTCTTCGGGAGATCGAGGACTTCTATGGAACCTATTTCAGCAAATGCAAAAATACCAACATTCCCCCCGATACCCTGACCTTCTATGACATTCCGGTGGCAGAAGTGACCATAGACGGACAGTCCCGGGATAACTGGTATGATGAAGCTGCCCTTTCCAGCCGGGACAAATACGGTGCCTTCCTTTACGGAAATGGCGGCCTGACCGTGCTGAAAAACGGTGACGGCGGCCGTAAACTGCTGCTGGTCAAGGATTCCTACTCCAACGCCCTGGCGCCGCTCTTCCTCAACAACTATGACGAGGTCTGGATCGTGGACCTGCGCTCCTTCCCTGCGGGCATGCAGGATCTCTGCGCCACCCAGTTCTTTGAGAACATTCTGGTGCTCTACAATTTTACCAACCTGTGCTCTGACACCAATTTCTACCGGCTGAAGTATTGAGCCACAGCATTGAACTGAAAATGCACCCAATTCAGCTGGAGAGACGCCACGGTGGCGAGTCTTTATAAAATCTTCAGCACCGGGCACCCTGCTGCCCTTCATTTCATAAGCTGCAGTGGCGTTACCGCTCCCGGACCAAGACACAAGCTGAAAACAGAGGAATCGACATGGAAACAAAAATTGAAACCCTGGCCGAATTTCACGAAAGAACCGGATTTTTTACCCAGCACAGTCTTCCTGACCATGGTGAGCTTTGCCTCAACCCCAATCTGAGCAAAAAGGTGGATGAAACTGGAGACTTTTTGCCCTACTACGGAAACACCGTGGTCTTCTGCCTGCCGGAATCCGCAAAGGAACGGATCAGGGCCCTTCAGGCGGCGCTCTACACCGCCAGCGGATCCATTCTCGCCCGGCAGCTGGATCCGGCCACCTTCCATATCACCCTGCATGATCTGGCAAACGGACCGTCTCCTGCCCTGATGGAGCAGGAGGTGCCGCAGATCCAGCAGCACGCACTGGATTTGGTAGGGGCGTTGCAGGCAGAAGTCGGCGCCATACGGCTCCACTCCTCCTGCCTGTTCAACATGGTCAACACCAGCATGGTACTGGGCTTTGTGCCATCGGACGAGGAAAGCTGCCATCGGCTGATGACCTTTTACCAACGCCTGCAGGAGGTGTTGCGGCTGGATTATCCGCTGACGCCCCATGTTACCGTAGCATATTTCCGGCCGGGCAGGATCTGCACGGAGGATGTGGCAAAACTCAACAAGGTCATCGCCCACTGGAAATGCGAGCCCGCTCTCACACTGGAACTCTGCGGTGCAGATCTTGCCTATCAGCTTTTTTCCAGCATGAACCACTACTGGACCCCATAAAAAGCAGCATGCTTCTGTTTTTGTCAAAAAAAGGTGAAAACGAAAATGCATATCATCCCTTCCTTCGGAGAAACTACTACCACCGCAGCCGATGAACGAGTTCTTCGGAAGCGGACCTTTCAGTCAAAAGGCAGCATCCGCTTCCGAAGACTGAAACGGGAAGAAGTTTTCTGGGAAAGCTGAAAAACGATTCAGGTTTCCCCCAACCGGGGCATCAGAATCTCCCGGAACACCAGATGGAAACGGCGGCTTACAGGAACCCACACATCCGAATCCCTGATGGATTCTCACTTTTCCTTCCGCCACCCCATCGAGACAGGTTCCGGACATCATGCCCTCAAAAGGAGTCGTGTATATGTCTTATAACAGTAGTAACAAGATGGTCGTTCCCGAAGCCAAGGCTGCCATGGAGAAGTTCAAGATGGAAGCTGCCAGCGAGGTAGGCGTTCCTCTGAAGCAGGGTTATAACGGCGACCTGACCTCCCGTCAGGCTGGTTCTATCGGCGGCCAGATGGTCAAGAAGATGATCGAAAGCTACGAGAGCTCTATGAAATAATCCCCATTCTCTGACGGAAAATGTGGAAAAGAGGCTTCTCTTTTCCACACGCTCCCCTGAGAACCCTTGACAAATACCCAAAAAAGGACTATTCTAAAGAAAACAGAACAGTACGGGGAGCTTGTGCAGCAGGCTGAGAGGAAGTCCATCAACTTCGACCCATGAACCTGATTTGGGTAATGCCAACGTAGGGATACAAGCACGAAAGCGCGAGGATACCGGTTTGGTATCCTCGCTTTTTTGTTCTCCCGCTGTTTTCAAAGGAGCTGATACACAAAAAAATCAAAAGCCGTTCATCGTAAAACGCCAGCTGAAGGGGAGCGCCTTGGGCCGGGCATGAACGGCAGCAGCGATGGGAAGCCGTGTTCCGGCGTGAGAGGAAGCCAGCAAGCTTCGACCGGCCAGAAGAAATCTTCTGGGACTTTGCGGGATGAAAGGCCATGACCTTTCGCCGGATCATCAAACTTCTAAGGAGCTGTTTACAATGACAAAAACACAAATTCAAAAGCTGGCTGTTGCTGGTCTGCTCGTTGCCGTCGCCGTGGTAGGCAGCATGTTTTCCTTCCCGGTATTTGGTTCCAAATGTGCCCCCATCCAGCACATGGTCAATGTGATCTGTGCTGTTTTTCTGGGTCCCTGGTATGGTCTTGGTGTGGCATTTTCCGCCAGCCTCATCCGGAATCTGCTGGGAATGGGCACCCTGATGGCCTTCCCGGGCAGCATCTTCGGCGCTTTGCTCTGCGGTCTTATCTGGCATTACCGGAAAAATCTGACACTGACCTGCCTGGCTGAGGTATTCGGCACCGGCGTCATTGGCGGACTGGCTGCCTGGCCTGTGGCCATCCTGCTGATGCATCAGGACGCTGCTCAGATTGCCTTTTATGCGTACATCGTGCCCTTCCTGATTTCCACCGTCTGCGGCAGCATCATTGCCGGTGTGGT
>CALXFL010000045.1 GCA_944387515.1 uncultured Clostridia bacterium | reverse complement strand
GTCATCGGCCCTACAAAAAGGTAAGGTGCAAGCTCGCCTGCCGAAAGCTCCTGTTTTTCATCCAGATGACAATTCACCCGGAAATACACCGATCCGGTAGCGTAATCCAACTGAAGACTGCCCATAGAAAGGTTATTGTTTGCCCGGGTGATGAATTCGGCTGCCCGGCCCATTTCCTCCTGGGTCAATTCCTTTTTGAGATAGCTGGTAAAGCGGATATCATGGTCTGAAACCAGGATATCCACCTGGGTAACATCTGCATCCTCAGTGCTTCGGAAGGAAGCCGAAAAGGTTTTCTTTTCTGGATCGCTGGTGTAGTTGAGGCTGTTCTTCTGAAGCAGCCGGTTAAGATTATGCATAGTCAGAATCATCGTCTTCCTCCTTTGAACAAATCTGATTGTCTGCTTTGACTGTATCTATTGGTTGTGCTATAATAATGGAAAGATTGCAGGCCCAAAATGATGGACCCGCATCGGCTCTCTTTGTAAAAGAAAACCATCCGCAGAGGATAAATTCGCAGAGGCCCGGGGATTTTTACAAGGCTTCTGCCTTTCATCCGTTCTGCATATCGAAGCAATGTTTTTACATATTCCGCCCTTCTCAAAGGGTTAGTATAAATATAGCACACTTCTGCTTCTCCCGCAAGGAGAAGCGGACAGAACCGAGAGGCAGGTGACTTTGTGGAGCGTCCGGAAGAAATTCCCGTTACCCGGCTGAAAAACGTAGGCGCCAAACGGCAGGCACTCTACCAGAAAATCGGCATCCAGACGGTGGGAGACCTTCTCCGCCACTACCCCCGGGATTACATCGACTACACCAGCGCCGGACCTGCCCGGAACTATCTTCCCGGCAGCCAGGCCATCATCCAGGCCACCGTTCTCCGCAAACTAAGTCCGGCCATCATCCGGAAGGGAATGGTCGTATACAAGGCCGTTTTAAATGATGGACTGGAAAACCTCACCTTGGTGATTTTTAATAATGAATACGCTTACTATGGCCTGCGAGCCGGAGAAGAGTACGTCTTTTGCGGCAAGCTCACCCGGCTGGGCAGCATGACTCAGCTGACCATGACCTCCTTTCTTCCGGCATCCGAAGCAGATGTCATGCGGCCGGTATACAGCCTGACAGAAGGACTGGCGCCCGGCATGGTGGTCAACAACATGAAGGAGGCCGTGGCAGACTATCTGTCGGGTATGACAGACCCCATGCCAGAGGAGGTGCTGGACGGGTTTCACCTGATGCCCCTCACCGAAGCCATTCAGCAAATCCACTTTCCTGAAAATGCAGCACTTCTGGAAAAGGCCCGCTACCGGCTCTCCTTCGAGGAGCTGTTTTTGCTGGACACCGCCCTAATGCTGCTGCGAGCCAGGAGCCGTGCGGCCACCTCTGCCCGGATTTATAACGCAGATATGACGCCCTTTTACCAGAGCCTGCCCTTTTCTCCCACCAACGCCCAGAAGCGGGTCATTGAAGAAATCCTGTCGGATCTGACTGCGCCCTGTCCCATGAACCGGCTTCTTCAGGGCGATGTCGGCTCCGGAAAGACCATGGTGGCGGCTGCGGCCTGCTATGCCATGGCCGGGCAGGGGTTTCAGTCCGCCATCATGGCGCCTACCGAAATTCTCGCCTCTCAGCATGCGAAAACCCTGGAAAAATTTCTGAAACCGCTGGGACTGCGAATCGGTCTGCTCACCGGTTCCATGACCCCCAAGCAAAAGGAGCTGCTGCGGCAGGAAATTGCCGCCGGGGAGATCGACCTGGTGGCTGGTACCCATGCCCTGCTTCAGGAATCCACCGTCTTTCACCGCCTTGGGCTGGTCATCACCGATGAGCAGCACCGTTTTGGTGTCGAGCAGCGGCAGCAGCTGGGGAAAAAGGCAGAAAACCCGCATGTACTGGTGATGAGCGCCACCCCCATTCCCCGCACACTGGCTCTCATTGTATATGGCGACCTGGACGTTTCCATCATCGATGAGCTGCCAGCAGGACGGCAGCCCATCGAAACCTTCTCCATTCACTCTGACAAACGCCGGCGGGCGCTGGGCTACATCCGGGAGCACCTGGACCGGGGAGAGCAGGGATACATCATCTGTCCCCTCATTGAGGAAAACGCCGACAGCGAAATCCAGCTGATGGCGGCGGAGCAGTATGCTGCCGCCTTGCGGCAGGAGATGCCAGGTGTCACCATCGGCCTCCTTCACGGACGGATGCGGCCGGCTGAAAAGGACGCCGTTATGGCGGAGTTCCAGTCGGGAGCCTTACAGCTGCTGGTGGCCACAACGGTGGTAGAGGTGGGCGTCGATGTGCCCAACGCCACCATTATGATGATTGAAAATGCCGAACGGTTCGGTCTCTCCCAGCTTCACCAGCTGCGGGGCCGGATCGGACGGGGCAGCCGGAAATCCACCTGTATTCTGGTATCTGATAACGACGGCGAGGATAACCGCCGCCGGCTGTCTGTCATGAAACAGAGCTGTGACGGCTTCGTCATTGCCAAAGAGGACCTGAAGCTCCGGGGAGCGGGTGATTTCTTCGGCAGCCGCCAGCACGGCCTTCCCTCTCTGGCCATGGCGGACCTGCTGGAAGATACCGGATTGCTTGCCCAGGTACAGCGGGCTGTAAAGGATCTGCTGGCAGTGGATCCGGACCTTTCAGAACATCCCCTCCTGAAACAGGAAACCGACCGGCTTTACCACCGCAGTGAAGGCAGCTTCAACTGAATAGAACATCATGCCGTTTCGGCGGCTGAGAAAGGGCTTGATTTTATGTTGCTGGAAAACAAGAAACACATTCACTTCATCGGCATCGGCGGCTCGGGCATGTACCCCATCGCCCAGATCCTCCATGATGAAGGATACACCATTACCGGCTCGGACAACAACGAAACCGACACCCTCCGCCGGGTGCGGGAGATGGGCATTCCCGTCACCCTGGGCCAGCGGGCAGAGAACATTGAAGGCGCCGACCTGATTATCCATACCGCCGCCATTATGGACGATAACCCCGAGCTGATTGCCGCCCGGGAAAGCGGTATCCCCACCGTGGAACGGAGTGTCATTCTGGGAGAACTGACGGCCCGGTATCAGGACACCCTCTGTGTCAGCGGCACCCACGGCAAAACCACCACCACCTCGATGCTCACCCAGATTCTGCTGGATGCAGGTCTTGACCCCAGCTGTGTCATCGGCGGCAAGCTCTCCTCCATCGGCGGCAGCGGCCGCAGCGGCCACTCCCAGCGGATGGTCTGTGAGTCCTGTGAATTCGTGGACACCTTCCTCAAGCTCCATCCCGATGTGGCCGTGGTGCTGAACATCGACGCTGACCATCTGGATTACTTCAAGACGATGGATAACCTGAAAGCCTCCTTCCGGAAATTCGCCGAAAAGGCCACCCGAGTGGTCATCTACAATGGCGACGATGCCAACACTGTGGAGGCCATGGCTGGCCTGCAAAAGCGCACCATCACCTTTGGTTACAGCGAAACCAACGATTACTACGCCGCTAACATCCGCCATCCCGGCGGGGTGGAAACCCAGTTTGACCTGATGAAAAAGGGCGGAGAGCTGGTATGCAGCCTGCGGATGCATGTACCGGGAGAACACAACATTCTCAACGCCACCGCTGCCTGTATTGCCGCCTTTGAAGCAGACGCCACCCCGGAGGACTGTGTCCGGGGCATCGACAATTTCCACGGCTCCGGCCGCCGGTTCGAGGTACTGGGTAAGGTAAACGACATCACCGTCGTGGATGACTACGCCCACCATCCCACCGAGATTGAAGCCACCCTGAAGGCCGCCAGAACCCTGCCCTTCAACCGGGTATGGGCCGTTCATCAGCCCTTTACCTACTCCCGCACCTATATGCTGATGGATCAGTTTGCCCAGGTGCTTCAGCTGGCTGACCGGGTGGTGCTCTCCGAGATCATGGGCTCCCGGGAGAAGAACACCCTCAGCGTCTATACCAGCCAGTTGGCAGCCCGGATTCCCGGCGCTGTCTGGTTCCCGGAATTTGACGAAATCTCCAGCTATGTGGCTGAGGAAGCCCGGCCCGGTGACCTGATCATCACCCTGGGCTGCGGCGATGTGGACAAATGCGCCCATATGATTTTGCAGAAGCTCCAGAAACGCTATCCCGAGGCCTGATTTTCACTCATTTTTCAAACCGGAGCCCTGCCGCCAGCGGCCGGCAGGGCTTTCCCTCTGCCGCTGAGACAAGGATGAAATATCGTGACAGAAATACTCATCAAAGCGATCTGCTTTGTGCTGATGATCGCACTGGGATATACCCTGAAAAAGATCGGATTTTTTCACACAGAAGACTTTACCGTTCTCTCCAAAATCGTTCTGAACATCACCCTCCCCTGTGCCGTCATCACCAATTTCAGCGGCTTTGCCTTTGAACCTACCCTGATCCTGCTGGTGCTGGCAGGTGTCGGTGCCAACCTGATTCTGGTGTTGGCAGGCTGGTTTCAGGCCCGGCACCGCAGCCGGATGGACCGGGGCTTCGGCATGATCAACACCGCCGGCTACAACATCGGCTGTTTTACCATGCCCTATGTCCAGAGCTTTCTAGGACCTGCTGGCGTGGTTGCCACCTGTATCTTCGATGCCGGAAACGCCATTATGTGCAACGGCACCACCTATGGCCTTGCTTCCTCTGTGAGTACCGGCGGACGGATCACACCTCTTTCAGTGCTCAAGAAGATGTTCTCTTCGGTGCCCTTCGACATCTACCTGGTCATGCTGGTGATGTCTGCCTTTCAAATTCCTACACCTGGCCCGGTACTGACCTTTGCCGGTATTGTGGGCGGCGCCAACAGCTTTATGTCTATGCTGATGATCGGCGTAGGCTTCGAGCTGAAGATGGAGCGGCAGTATCTGAACCAGGTGGCCACCGTCCTGTTGTTCCGTTATGTCATTTCTGCCCTTCTGTCTGCCGCTTTTTACTTTTTCCTGCCCTTCTCGCTGGAAATCCGGCAGGTCATGGCCATTGTGGCCTTTGCCCCCATTTCCAGCAGCTCTGTTCCCTTTACCGGACGGATTGACGGAGACGTGGGATTGGCGGGCGCCATCAACTCCGCCTCCATTGTCATCAGTCTGGTGATTATTACGCTGCTGCTGATGTTCATGGGCATCTGATTTGCGAATTTTTAGTTTGTTCACAGGGCGTCTCTATCTGTTGATTGATAAACCTTTTGATCCATGATACACTGAAGATAAGAAATCTTCACACCCTGTCCAAAGGAGACCTGTATGGCCATTAACAAAGCAATGTTGCTGGCATTGAAAGCCCTGTCCTACCCTGAACCGGATATCACCAAAACCTATAAGCTCCATCGAGCGGTGGTGGATGTAAAAGCGCCCTTCGGGCGGTTTTACCGGCTGTGGGACAAAACCATTGATTGCTGCGGCCATCAGGTTCCGGTGCGGATCTATGAGCCCAAGGAACGCCGCTCAGAAGAACTGCTGCTGTTTTTCCACGGCGGCGGCTGGGTAACCGAAAGCATCGACACCTACCACAATGTCTGCAAAAATCTGGCCCGCCACACCGGCCGCCGGGTGATCTCAGCGGATTACCGGCTGGCGCCGGAGCATCCCTTCCCTGCCGGACTGGAGGACTGCTACGCCGTTACCAAGGCCCTCTGCATTCATGCTGAGGATTTCGGCATCTCTCCCCAGGAGATCATTCTAGTGGGAGACAGCGCCGGCGGCAACCTGGCTGCGGCAGTTTCCCTGCTGGGAAGGGACCGGGGAGATTTTGAGATCAGCAGGCAGATTCTGCTCTATCCCGCCGTGGGCGGGGACTACTCTGACGACGCCCCCTATCCCTCCCTCCGGGAAAACGGAACCGGCTACCTGCTCACCACCCGGCGGATCCGGGAATATATGTCCCTCTATGTCAGCAAACCAGAAGATCTTGAGAGTCCTTATCTTGCGCCTATGCTGATGGAGGACCTCACCCATCAGCCGGACACCCTGATGATGACAGCGGAGTATGACCCGCTCCGGGATGAGGGAGAGGCCTACGCCGCCCGGCTGCATGAAAGCGGAAATCAGGTGGTGCTTCACCGGATGAAGGATGCTCTTCACGGCTTCTTCTCGCTGGACCCTCACTTTGCCCATGTGAAACGGGCCTATGAATGGATCAATGAATTTTTGGGAGGCGATGCAGTATGCCAAACTCCAGACAAGTAGGCTGGAGCCGGCTGGACAATGCCGCCAAGATTTTTCCCTCCACCAGTGAGCGCTCGGACACCCGGGTCTTCCGGTTTTCCTGTCAGCTCACCGAACCCATTGTAGAAGATTTGCTTCAGCAGGCGGTACTCTCGGCTGCTGACAGCTTTCCTCAATATCTGGTGGTGATGAAGCGGGGAATTTTCTGGTACTATCTAGAACAGACTTCTTTGCGGCCGGTGGTGGGTGAGGAACGCCACCGGCCCTGTGCGCCGCTCTACTTTGCAGAGCGGCCTTCCCTGCTTTTCCGGGTGAGCTACTACCGTCGCCGGATCAATCTGGAAATCTACCATGTGCTGTCCGATGGAACCGGGGCATTGGAGTTTCTGAAAACCATTGTGGTGCGGTATTTGCAGCTGCGGTATCCGGAAGAGCTGGCCGGCGGAAAGCTGGTGCTGAGAAGTGCACCAGTATCCGAAAAAAATGCCGACAGCTTTCAGAAATACTACCAGAAGGTGCGGGAGCGAAGCCAGGAAAAAAGCCGCCGCGCCTATCATCTGCGGGGTGAACGGCGGGAGGAGGACGACCTTCAGCTCATTGAAGGCATCGCTTCGGTAAAACAGGTACTGGAAGCCGCTCACCAGTATCACACCACCCTCACCATCTTTCTGACAGCGGTGTACATCCAGGCCATCCAGCAGGAAATGTATCTGCGGGATCAGAAGCATCCAGTGGTCATCCGGGTGCCGGTAAATCTTCGCAGCTATTTTCCCTCTGAAACCGCCAAGAACTTTTTTGGCATGATCGAGGTGGCCTATGATTTCAGCCAGTCTCCGGGTGATTTTGACGACATTATCCGGGTCGTGGATGAGACCTTCAAACGGGAGCTGAAACGGGAACGGCTGGAAATCCGAATGAACCGGCTGGCTCAGCTGGAACACAACCCGCTGATTCAGCTGGTGCCGCTGCCCATCAAAAACGTGGTGCTGCGAATGGCCCGTCACATCAACGACGTGGGAGAAACTGCCGTCATTTCCAATATCGGCAGGGTTACCCTGCCGGAGGCTGCCTGTCCCTATGTGGAGAGCTTCCATGTCTTCGCCAGCACCCTGAAAACCCAGATCTGTCTCTGTTCCTTTGGAGACCGCCTTCAGATGGGCTTTGCCTCCGCCTTTGAAACCCCGGGATTACAGCGGAACTTTTTCCGTCTGCTCACCGAAAAGGGAATTCTGGTCCAGATCAACGCCACCGATACCTTACAGGAGCCGGCACCACAGACACAGCACAAGGGAGGAAAGAAATCATGCGGTACTGCAACAGCTGCAAAGTGACAGTCACCGGAGACAAAAAGCGGTGTCCGCTTTGCCGCAATCTGCTCTCCGGCACGGCCGAACCGGACACAGATGTCTTTCCTACTCTGCCGCCGCCCCGGTATAGCCGGCATCTGCTGTATAAGCTGGTGACCCTCACCGCCATCAGCGCCATTGTCATCTGCTTTGCCGTGAACTGGATGGTGCCCTCTCAGGGATGGTGGGCGGTGTTCGCTTCGGTGGGGATTCTGGCCGCCTGGCTTACCACCATGGTGGGGATCGCCAAACGGCGCAACATCATCAAGAATATCACCTGGCAGATGTTCCTGTTGTCGGGACTTCTGGTGCTGCTGGATTTCACCTACCGGTGGCGGGGCTGGTCAGTGGATTTTGTGCTGCCCTGTCTTTGCCTGGCCTCCATGGCCTCGGTATTGGCCATCTCGCTGGCCATGCATATTCCACCCCGGGAATACCTGATTAACCTGCTGCTGATGGCGGTTTACGGACTGGTGCCGTTGATTCTGCTCCTTACGGATGTGGTACGGATCATCTATCCGTCGGTAATCTGTGTAGCGTGCAGCGTCATTCTGGTGGCAGGCTCCCTGATCTTTGAGGGCAGGAATGTCCGGCGGGAAGCCCGGAAAAAATTTCATCTGCGATAAAAAATCCGTCTGTTCTCAAAGGAACAGACGGATTTTTTATGCCAGTTTCTGCCGGAAAATGTCCCGCAACGTATCCAGAGATTCCACATCTTCCACCGGAATGTGATGAGCCGCCAGAAACTCTGACACAATATTCCCGGCAAAATCATGCAGACAGAGGCCATCCATCAGCTGATCCAGAAACGCTTCCAGCGGAAGAGACCCGCGAAAGGCCCTGACCAGCACCGGATCTCCTCCAAAAAGTCCCAGCACCACCGCCGGAAGCTCATAGCAGGCGGGCGCCAGACTGCTGTCGGCAAAATCAATCAGTGTCAGGCTCCCGTCCTCCTCCACCAGAAGATTCTCTCCGGTGCAGTCACCATGAACCAGCACCAATGGTGTCAGTGGAACAGCAGCTGCCCGCCGGCGAATTTCCTCCGCCAGTCTAGGTGCAACCAGCTTGAGCCGGGGATTCTCCATCACCTGCCCCACCAGATCCCGCCGGAATACCGGCGCATCCAGCGGCTGATGGAGACGATCCAGCAGCCCCCGAAGCCGAACGGCAAAGGCCTCCTTCTGCTCATCGGTCATGGTGGAGAGAACTGCACCCGCTTCCCGTCCATGGCAATAGGAGAGAATCAGATACCGGAAAAGATACCGGTCCTGACAGCTTCCTGCCGCCAACAGTCTGGGCGCCTGCACCCTCAGCTCCGCCGCCTTTTCCAGTAGCAGCTTTTCAATCTGCCAGTCTGGCAGGGTATCCAGCCCGCTTTCTATGGGTGCAAACAACTTGATGACCCGCTCCCCGGAACGGAATACCCCGTTGGTGCCGGGAGTCAGGGGCTGAAGGGGTTCTGGCGGAAAGCCATGGGAAGCCAGAATGGACAGGGCAAGCGGCGAAAAGCCCTCCAGATCCTGGAACACCTGTCCCCAGCTGGCCCAGCCGTCAATTTCCCGCTGAAATTTCCACCCGTCCATGTCAGATCACCCAGCTGCCATCCCGGAAGATGGGCACCTGGGTTCCATCTTTCCGGATACCGGTCACCGACAGATCCGGCGTACCGAACATGAAGTCCATGTGTACCGCCGAACAGTTGACGCCGTGGGCCTTCAGCTGGTCGTCGTCCATTTCCAGTCCTCCCTCCAGGCACTCGGAAAAACCAGCGCCCAGAGCCAGATGACAGGCGGCGTTCTCGTCAAAAAGGGTGTTGTAGAAAAGCAGACCGGTTCCGGCAATGGGGGATTCCTTGGGAATCAGCGCACACTCTCCCAGCCGGACAGCACCCTCGTCTGTTTCCAGCAGACGGGCCAGCACCTCTTTTCCCACCCGGGCGGTATAGTCGACAACCTTTCCATCCCGGAAGGTAAAGGAGAAGTCCTCCACCATCTCGCCATTGTGGCAAAGGGGCAACGAACTGTGTACCACGCCATCTGCCCGCTCCCAGTGGGGAGAGCAGAAGATTTCCTCGGTGGGCATATTGGGGAAGAAGGGAGTGCCGTCCTGAAGCTCAGCACCGCCGCCTGCCCAGATATATCCCTGAGGCAGCCCCACCGTCAGGTCTGTTCCGGTGGAAGCACTGGTAAAGTGGAGCGCATCCAGCTGTGCGCCATTCAAGAAGGCTTTTCTCTCCTCAAAGGAGCGGCGGTGGGCTTCCCAGGCGGCAGACGGATCCTCTGCATCCAGCCGCATCAGCTTGCCAATGACCTGCCAGAGTGTTGCCACGGCTTCCTCCGCAGGAAGATCCGGGAAAATCCGGGCAGCCCACTTTTCGGAGGGGGCGGCAATAATGCACCAGATATTTTCTCCCTTATCCATGCCGTCATAATAGGGCTTGCAGTCCCGGTGCATGGCCTTGGCCCAGGCTGCCGGCTTCCGGGGATCCACTCCGGTCAGTGCTTCCGGATCTGCGGCATCGATGGTGAGGATAGCGCCGCCAGCCTTGGCCATATCGTTGCGCAGGGCTGCCTGCCAGGCAGGTACCTGCTGCCAGTTGTCCAGCGGCTGATAGGTATAATCCATCCGGGCCGTCTCCTCGTCCCTCCAGACCACCTCTACCCGGCTGGCGCCGGCTTCATAGGCCTCCCGCACCACCAACCGCACAAAGGGTGCCGTTTCCAGCAATGCGTGAATGAGCAGGGGCTGTCCCTTTTTCAGATGCAGGCCGCTCTCCACTACCAGGTGTGCATAACGGGCCATCAAATTTTGTAATTCCATCATGGGTCTCTCCTTCTTGACAAAGCTTGCTGTTTCGCGCAGCAAGTTCGTTTTCCACAGTATAGCACATTCCCCTTGAAAAGGCCAGCCAGCAACACCGGCTGTTACTGAAAAGAGCAGCTCCTCAGAAGCTGTTCTTTTCTTACTTTTTCAGCTGTCGAATGGGCTTTTCCGTTCTGGATTCCAGAAAGCTGCGGAATTCCTCTACACTTCCACCGGACACGGCTCTTTTGTCGTAAACCTGGGCATGCTGCCGGTCAAAAAGAAAGACAAAGTAATTGGAAAGCTCCACCACTTCCTGTATTTTGTCGTACTTCCACCGGCTTTCCCCCACTTCGGAAGAGGAAACAAACTGGTCGGACTCAAAAACCGTCGTGATCTCGCTGGTGCCCACCATCATCCGCTTTCTGGCTATGTATCCGTTGACCGAATCCTCAAAAAGCAGAATCAGCAGCACAAGCGCACCTGCCAGCATGGTCACCACACTGCGGACATCCAGCTGAAAGGGCTCCCCATCCCAGGGGATCAGCACCAGAACAGACAGCGCCACAATGATCCAGCCCAGAACATGGGAGCGGCGGCTCTGTTTTTCACGAAGCGTTTTCCGCAAAGCCTTCGCCATCGCTGAGACGGCCTTCTGATCGTACACCGTTACCACAACAAACTGCATAAAGGTTTCTCCTTTCATCACAGCCATTCTTTAGGGCGATTGTAGCATAATTTCCCCGAACAGTGGTGAAGGAAGTCTGAATTTTCTGAAAAAGCGAGCACCGGCCGTGAAGGCAGTCCACAGCCGGTGCTTCCATTTCAGCAAAGGGTTACATGATAATGTTCCAGCCAGTAGTTGAGCTGAAGGAAATAGGCGATAGTCTGGGGGGCAGTCATCAGCTGTCCATACCAGGGCACACTGCTTTCCGATACCAGCAGCTTTTCCAGCATCTCCCGGCGAACCAGCTGCATCAGCGGCGCCGACGGATCCGCCATAATCTCCCGGAGCCGGTCGCTGACCGCCCGCCGGTAGGCGGGATGGTGGGTCTTGGGGTAGGGACTCTTTTTCCGCCACAGGATCTCCTCCGGCAACCAGCCGGACATGGCCTCCCGCAGCAATCCCTTTTCGGTCTGGCGATGGTCCTTATAGGCCCAGGGTACTGAATACAGATACTCCACAATCCGCCAGTCACAGAAAGGCACCCGCACTTCCAGGCCGCTGTACATGCTCATCCGGTCCTTCCGGTCCAGCAGCGTCTGCATGAACCAGTCCAGATTCAGCCGGGTCATCTCCCGCATCCGCCGTTCCTCCGAGGTATCCTCCGGCAGGTAATCCGTCTGCCGCAGGGTGGCTTCGCA
>CALXFL010000044.1 GCA_944387515.1 uncultured Clostridia bacterium | reverse complement strand
TCGGCCTTGCCCTGGTAGACGGCGATGGCCTTCTCCCAGCAGGTGGAATAGCCGCAGGCGCCGCAGTTGAGCATATCCGCCGGGGTGTACTTGCCGGTCTTGGCCAGGATGTCCAGGATAGCGTGCTCGCCGGGCATATCCACCCGGGGGATCTCCATGGGAATCTTCTTGTCCAGAGAGAAGGGGAAGGAAACGTCGTAATCCCGGGTCTTGTGGGCGTTGTCGTCTACCCGGGCTCTGGAGGTGAGCATTCCTTTCCGCTCCTTGGGCATACCGGGGCCGTTGATGCAGCTGCCCTCGCAGGCGCTCATCTCAATGAAGTAGCCGTGGAGGCCGCCCTTGCCGATCTCCCGGAGGGCCTTGCGGCAGTTCTCCACCCCGTCAATGGCGATGTAGCGGTAGCCGTCCAGATGGTCCATGCTCTTGAGGATGCCGCCGGTCTCGGGGTAGAAGCGGGCGCGGTAGCGGGAGTCGTCCCCTTTGGTGTTGTCGATGGTGATGCCCTCCCGGTCAAACCACTCCTGAAGCTCCTCAAAGGTGATGGTGATGGTGATGCTGCCATCCTTACAGTACCGGTCCACCTCGTCCTTTTTGGAGATGCAGGGGCTGATGAAGACGATCTGGGCGTCGGGATATTGCGCATGCATCATCCGGCCGTGGGCATCCATGGGCGAAAGCACCTTGGCATAATAGGGCAGGCAGTCCACATGGTACCGCTGAATCAGCCGGGTGATGGAGTGACAGCAGGAGGAGATGATGACCGGCTGTCCCTCCCGGATCAGCCGCTCGTACTCCCGGGACACCACATAGGCGCCGGCGGCGGTCTCCTGGACATCGGCAAAGCCCAATTTTTTCAGAGCCTCTGCCATGGGGGCAAAGCCGTCGGTGTCAAAGGCGGCAATATAGGAGGGGGCCAGCGAAGCCACCACTCTCTTTCCGCTGCGGATCATCTGCTCCACGGCGGGCACATCGTCCCGGACATCCTTGGCGTTCTGGGGACATACCTGGACGCAGCGGCCGCAGAGGATGCACTCCTCGGTGATGATCTGGGCCTGGTGGTCCTTGATCCGGATGGCCTTGACCGGACATTCCCGGACGCATTTGTAACAGTCCTTGCAGTTGGTCTTTTTAAAGTTCAAAATTTCCAAACCGGTTCTCCTGCCTTTCGTCCAAATGGAAAGCGCCCCGGAAGGTTGCGCCGCAAACGGTCCGCCAGATCCTTCCGAGGCTGCTTCCTCTGATGCTGAATTCCTTTTATTCGCCCTTCAAGGGAGTGAGCACATATTTATGGAAAATCTCCGCTGCATTTTCAGGGGAAACATCGTCCACAAACTCGTCATTGATTTTGGTGGAGACGCCATGGGTGCAGTGTCCGAGACAGAAGGAAGCTTTCAGCTCCACCTGATCCCCCAGCTTGTGCTCCTCAATGAGCTTCTGAAATGCGTTGATAATATTGTAGGAGCCCTTCAGATGACAGGAGCTGCCCACGCAGATGTAAATATCCATCATAATGCCTTCATTCCTTCCTGTGATTGCCTGATGACAGCCGGGCGAAATCCCGCCGGCTTCTGTCCATATTATAGACGGTTATGGAGAAAAAGTCAAGTTCAAAGGTGAGATTCCTGTTTTTTTGTAGAGATCTACAAAACCCTCTCTGTTTTCCCGTCATCAGACGGGCGGCGGGCAGCAGCCATCCGCCAGGAGCGCCCGGTAATCGCTGATGGTGCGGCCGGCAAGGGACTGGATTTCCGCCCACTCCTCCGGCGTGGTCACGCCATCCTCGACGCCCACGACAGCAAAGCCAGCTGTATGCAGGGTGCGGACACAGTAGAGAGCGTCCTCAAAGACCAGCACCTCCTCAGGGACAAGGCCCAGCTGGGCGGCTCCTGCTTCGTAAATGTCCGGCTCCGTCTTGTCAATGCCGAACTCGGGCACCGCCAGCAAAAAGGAGAAAAAGTCCCCGATTCCAGCCTGCTGGAGCGCCTTTAAGGCAGTGGCACTGCGGGTGGCTGTGACCACTCCCATGGGGATTCCCCGCTCCCTCGCCGCCTCCAGAAAGGACCGGATGCCGGGCTTCAGTCCGCAGTTCTGGTAAATTTCCTCCTCCATGATGCCGTAAAACAGCTCCGCGAACGCCTCATCTGTCCAGGTCATCCCCCGTCTGGCCAGCTCTGCCCGCAGGCCGTCGAGACTCCCGGCCTCCAGCCCCAGCTGCTCAGGGAGGCCCTGCTTTCTGCAAATCCGCTGCCGCAGGGTGCGCCAGCCCCCCATGGAGTCCAGCAGGGTGCCGTCCATATCAAATAAAAATCCCCGGTAATCGCTCCAGTTCATGAAACCATCCTTTCCGTGTCTTAGCCTTTGCTTTCAGTATAGCATATGGGAAAGAAAGGTCAAGCGAAGCCAGGTAAAATCCGGGAAAGAGAGGGAAAACAAATCTCCCAAAGAAAACTGCTCCGGCAAAAAGACCGGAGCAGCGAAGCAGACTTATTACAGATTGGTCAACCAGTCCCGATTGAAGACCGCCAGCACAAGTTTATTGGGCTCCTGATTATCGGGAGGATTGTCCTTTTCAAAGAAGCAGTAAAAGCTGCTGCCGTCAGGAGCTGCCGCAATATCGGCATAGCCGCTGAGCTGGGCCAGCTCCCGGCTGTGGGACCAGGTCTGGGCGTTGTCGCCGCTGAGCCGGACCGTCAGGTTCCGCCGGGGCGCCCATCCGCCGGCACGGGCGTCCTTCCGGTTGGCGCAGTTGACAAAGAGGATCTCCTGTCCACAGTTGGCCCGCACAATACTGCCGAAGCAGATGGAATCCGGCAGCGCCATATCCGGCGCCGGTTTGGAGAAGTGGTCCTTTCCATTGGGGGAGACGGCGGTATGGCGAAAATGGACACTGCCGTTGTGGCGGATATTCAGCATCACACTGCCGTCAAACAGCTCCACTGCCTGGGTCTCATTGGGCCAGGCGAAGGGATCGCCGGTATTGTCCGAGCCCCACACCAGCTCCCCAGCCTGCCAGCTTCTGCCGCCGTCATCGCTGACCAGGGTGCTGACCTGGGTGGGATAGTGGTTGTTGCCCTCGCCGTTGGCGAGCCATACCGGCACCACCAGCCGTCCGTTTTCCAGCTCGATGCCATGCCCCGGACCAAAGGCATAGAGGGACCAGTCGTACTGGGTGCGGAACTGCTCCATGGCGGCGGTCAGGGAGACCGGCTCAGAAAAGGTCAGGCCGTCGTCCTCGCTCACCTGATAGAAGCCCTGTCGGTAGTCCTTCTGCCAGAAGAAATGTACCCGTCCATCCCGGGAGGCGATCATCAGTGGATTGTTGACGGCCATCTCCTCACAATAGACCAGCATCTGCCGCTCGCTGAAGGTCTTTCCGCCGTCGGTGCTCCGCTTCATGCCCACCCCCCGGGTGCTCCAATCGTTGTACGCCTCAAGACGGGTCTCATAGTATACCAGCACGGTTCCCTTAGCGGTGACCACCACCCCGGGAATCCGGTAAGACAGATACCCGCCCTCACCATAATGTTCGATGCATACCTCACGATACTGCTGCATGGTTTGTTCCTCCTGTTGCTTGGTATATGGGCTCCACCGCAGCGCTTCCTGGATAGGAACCCGGTAAATCCGGACGGATGGAAGGGCAGCGGCCTCTCTGCGTCCGCTCCAATTGCATCCTTTTTTATAAGCCGCCTTTCAGATATATCTCTAATTTCAGCATGGACCGGCAGTTCCACTGTGCCCTGGTGGCCCTTTGCGGAAATGACACCCTTTCTGCGGAGTACGAGCGGAGCAGCCGCCTGACCTTCTTCTACAACATCAGCAACTTTGTTCCCCTGTCCCAGAGCCAGATCCAGCAAAGCCATCTGGATTTTCTCGAGGTCCTGATGACCGCCGACCCGGACACCGCCCAACGGGCAGTCCACGCCCACATCGCCAGCGGCAAACAGGACCTGATTCTCTCGGTCTGACCCTGACGTCCCCCAAATGCCCCGGCAGTTTTGTGCCGGGGGGTTCTTTTTGCAGGCATCCCAACAAGCAGGCCGGCCAAAGAGCTGCAAAAGAGTGCCACCACTCAAAACAATTTTGTAAAATACTGGAAGAATTACACAAAAGATGGTAGAATAAAAGAGGGAAAGGAGGCGGCGCCATGACCAAAAAAGTGCGGATTCTGTTGATAAGCGGTCTCGGCCTGCTGCTGGCGGCAGGGCTGGGGATATTCTGGTACTACTGGCCCCTGATCGAACCCTATAACATCAACCCAGATCTGAGTGAAAAAAAAGACGCCTACTATATGCAGGATGCAGAGCCCATTCTCTTTACAGAGGACTATCTCTGGCACAGTGATGCTGTCATTGTCGGCACGGTCATCAGTGGCTACAAGCCAATCTCCAATCCCTACGAGGAAGGAACTGAACTCAGCGAAGCTACAAAGGAAAAAGGCATCAATGCCAACAACAAAGTCGGAAATTCCATCATTCTGGTGGAGCAGGTACTGGGCGGCGCCCTGGAGGAGGACACCATCGAGCTGATGCAGCGGACAGACGACCCTAAGATTCGTGTGGGAGACCGGGTGGTGATACCGGTTATGAAATGGCGGGACATCTACAGGACCATCAACTCCACAGTGGGGATCTTCTACCTGGATGACAAGGACCGGCTCACCTCCATGTCCTCCAATATGACCTGTGCCCGGTACGATGGCCTTTCTCTGCGGCGGTATGCGGCCGACCTGAAGGACAACTATTTCTATGACACCCTGGGCGCTACCCGGGAAGAATGGGACCTCGCCACAGAGCAGCTCCGGTATGATCATGAAGCGAAGATCCGGCTGCTGAAAGACCGGCTCACCTTCACCGTCAATGACCCCAAGGTCAGTATGGAAGAGATCGAAAGCTGGTTGGAGGAGGAGGAAGCTCTGCTGGCAGAAGAAAAGGCAGCAGAACGAGCCGCTCCCCTTCCTTAATCCCTTGATTTCCTTCAAAAGAGCCGGCATCCGCCGGCTCTTTCCCCATCCATCGGATTTTTTGCGCCCCTCCCCAAAAATCTCCATAGAAGCCCCGCAGAAAAGACGGGAAAAGGCTGGACTTTTTGGTCAAAGAATGGTATCATGGGAAAGATAAATGAACTTATTGGAGGTTGCTATGAGACACATGATCGACCCGCTGGACTTCTCCACCGAGGAAGTGCTGGCGCTGCTGGATCTGGCCGACGATATGCGCCAGTTCCCGCAAAAATATCAGGACGTCTGCGCCCGCAAAAAGCTGGCCACCCTCTTTTACGAACCCAGTACCCGTACCCGCCTTTCCTTTGAGGCGGCGATGCTGAACCTGGGCGGCAGCGTACTGGGCTTCTCCAGCGCCGATTCCAGCTCCGCCTCCAAGGGTGAGAGTGTTGCCGACACCATCCGGGTTATCAGCTGCTATGCCGATATCTGCGCCATGCGCCATCCCAAGGAGGGCGCTCCCCTCCGAGCCTCCCGATTCTCCCGGATCCCGGTGATCAACGCCGGTGACGGCGGCCACCAGCACCCCACCCAGACCCTCACCGACCTGATGACCATCCGCTCCCGCAAGGGGAGACTTGACCATCTGACCATCGGCCTCTGCGGTGACCTGAAGTTCGGCCGCACCGTCCACTCCCTGATCAAGTCCATCTCCCGCTTTGAGGGAATCCGGTTTGTCCTCATCTCGCCGGACGAGCTGCGGGTGCCCGACTACATTATTAACGAGGTGCTGAAGCCCGGCAACATTCCCTTCGAGGAGACCACCTCTCTGGAAAAGGCCCTGCCCCAGCTGGACATTCTCTACATGACCCGTGTCCAGAAGGAGCGGTTCTTCAACGAGGAGGACTACATCCGCCTGAAGGACAGCTACATCCTCACCGAGGAAAAGATGCGGCTGGCCCCCAACGACATGGCGGTACTCCATCCCCTGCCCCGTGTCAATGAAATCGCCCTGGGTGTGGACAACGACCCCAGAGCCGCCTACTTCGAGCAGGTCCAAAACGGCGTCTATGTCCGTCAGGCGCTGATTATGACCCTGCTGGGGCTGACTGTATAAGGAGGGAACCACCATGCTTAACATCGACAGCATCCAGAATGGCATCGTCATCGACCACATCAAGGCCGGCACCGGCATGAAAATCTACAACCTGCTGAACCTGGACGAGCTTGACTGCTGCGTGGCACTGATCAAGAACGCCCGCAGCGCCAAATATGGCCGCAAGGACATCATCAAGATTGAGGGCGAGATCCGCCCGGATCTGGAAATCCTGGGCTATCTGGACCCCAACATCACCATCTGCCTGATCCAGGGAGGCAAGATCGTCAGCAAGAAGCAGCTGACCCTGCCCAAGACCCTGAAAAACGTCATCAAGTGCAAGAATCCCCGGTGCATCTGCTCCATCGAGGAAGAGATCGAGCACATCTTTGACCTGGGCGACAACGGCACCTACCGCTGCCGTTACTGCGAGCAGGAATTTCACGCCTGAGGGGCTTTTTCCCCTCCTCGTGCATATGCTGTCAGAGGAAGTATGCCGTTTCTCTGACAGCGGCCGCCCTGCGGGGCGGCTTTTTCCATACCCAACGATACCAAAAAGGAGCGAAGCCTATGAACACCGATCTTTCCACCCGGGTCTGCGACACCGTTCTGGATGCCGTGGGCCACACCCCTCTCATCCGTCTGAACCGTCTTCCCGGTCCCGGCTGTGCCGAGATTCTGGTGAAATTTGAGGGACTGAACGTAGGCGGCTCCATCAAGACCCGCACCGCCCTGCGGATGATCGAGGAGGCCGAGGAAGCGGGCCTTCTCCACCCCGGCGACACCATTGTCGAGCCCACCAGCGGCAACCAGGGCATCGGCCTGGCCCTCATCGGAGCGGTGAAGGGCTACCCCACCGTCATTGTCATGCCGGATTCAGTAAGTGAGGAGCGGCGCAAGCTGGTCAACCACTACGGCGCCCGGGTGGTGCTGATTCACGACCACGGAGACATCGGCGCCTGCATTGAAGAGTGCCTGCAAACCGCCAAGGAAATGGCGAAGCAGCCGGGCTTCTACCTGCCCCAGCAGTTTGACAACCCCGGCAACCCCAGAGCCCACCTGCTGGCCACCGGAAAAGAAATTCTCGCCCAGGCAAACCGCCCCATCCACGGCTTCTGCTCCGGCATCGGCACCGGCGGCACCATCAGCGGCGTGGGCGAGGTGCTCAAAGCAGCCAACCCGGATATCCGCATCTGGGCGGTGGAGCCGGAAAATGCCGCCATTCTGTCGGGCGGCTCCATCGGTACCCATCTTCAGATGGGCATTGGAGATGGCCTGATTCCCGGCAACCTGAACACCGCCATTTACGACCACATCCACATTGTCACTGACGAGGAGGCCATGCAGACCGCCCGGGATCTGGCAAAGCTCGAAGGGCTGATGTGCGGCATCTCCTCCGGCACCAACGTGGCAGCGGCGCTGGCCCTGGGCCGGGAGCTGGGACCGGGGAAAACAGTGGTCACCATCCTCCCCGACACCGCCGAGCGGTATTTCAGTACGCCGCTCTTTGAGGAGTAAAAGAAAAAGCTGCCTGTTTTGCAGGCAGCTTTCAGACTGTCGAAAAAGGAAATCGGGTTAGCAAGCTGCACAAAGCGGCAGCAAATCGGGTAGGCTCCCGGCGATAGAATCGCCGGGGTCGGACTTGCTTTTGAGTGTCTTGCGGCCTGCGGGCCGCGCTCCTTTTTCTTTGTAGTCCGCGCCGGGCGCGGAGGAGCTGAGTGTTTCGCCCACTGCGGTGGGCGATGAGGGCTCTGCCCCTCAACCCCGCAATTTTTCGAGAAAAATTGAGTAAAGCTTTTGATTTTTTGTGCCGCCAGGTTGTTCTCCTTTTGTGCAACTTTTTCTGAAAAACAGGTTTTTCTACAAGCTGAAGCTGCCTGCAAAATAGGCAGCTTTTTTCATTTCCCTCAGCCCATGGGGCAGACCTTCACCCCGTCCAGCTGCTCCTCCTGATGGGAGGTGAGGATGACCAAGTGATCCCGCTTGTACTCCTCCAGGAAGGCCGACAGCTTTTCCCGCCGTCCGGCGTCCAGCGAGGCAAAGGGCTCATCCAGAATCAGGATCGGCGCGTCAAAGTTCACTGCCCGCAGCACCGACAGAATCTGCTTCTGACCGCCGGACAGGTCGCTGGCGTTTTCCAAAAGCAGGTGGTCGAGCCCCACCTCCTCCAGCCAGTCGCCGATGCCCAGCCGCCGGGCATTTTGGAGGCAGGTCTCCCGGGAGATGGTATGGTCGCCCGGGGTGATGTTTTCGTAGACCGTACCGGCATAGAAGGTGTGCTGGGCCGGGACAAAGCCCACTCCGGCCAGCAGTTCCCTGCCCGAAACCGGCTTGCCATCCAGCTGAACACGGCCCTCGCCCGGCTGGTAAAGCCCCATCAGGCAGCGGAACAGGGTGGATTTGCCGCTGCCGCTTCTGCCGGTGATGAGGAGCATCTCACCCCGGGAAACGGTAAAGCTCCGGTGGCGGAAAATCTATTTCCCCTCCTCATAGCCAAAGCCCAGGTCTTCCGCCGACAGGGTTTCCACAGAGGAAATCCTCTGCCGGGGCAGCTCCGGCTGGGTTTCCCGGCCGAGAATCGAATTGACCCGCTCCTAGGCAGCGTTGCAGCCCACCACAGCGCCCATCCAGCGGAAGATCATCTCAATGGAGATCAGCGCCTGGGTGGACAGGGAGATGTAGGCCACCACCTGGCCCAGCTCCTTGCTGCCGCCGATGGCCCGCAGGTTCAGCTCCTTGAGCCTTGCCAGCACCCGGCGGTTGAGAAAGCCCAGACAGACTGCAATAGCCAGCAGGACGCAGGTCACCCACGGGTCGATGCGAAGCATGAACCAAGCGGTGAAACAGAGGGTGGTGACGCTGACGCCAATCCGGGAAAAGACCACATACAGATATTTGGCCGCCCCCTCCACATCCTTACGGAGGATGGTCTGGGCCACACCGGGGTCGATCCCCTCAAATTCCCCGAAGGGGATGCGCTGAAGGGTACGGAGAATCTGCACCCGCAGCGAGACCTCCAGCTTTTTCTGTAAAGCCGTGCAGCTGGTGGCAGACACAAACTTGGTAAAGTAGTTGACAAACTGCACCAGACAGACCACCAGAATCAGCAGGCCCAGTCCCTCGCCGCCGGTTTCCAGCCGGTCGAGGATCAGGCTGGTCATGTCCGCCCCCAGCGCCCGGGCAAAGCCGGTGGTCAGCAGCATGACCATCATCAGGATGAGCCAGGGGCTGTGGCGGCGGAAGGTGGCGAGGATGTTTTGGTTGCGAAGGGTACTGGTTTTCATCGGGCCACCTCCATGGGGGTATAGGTGATACTGCCTTCACCCAGATGAAGCAGAAAATGCCCGCTGTTATTCTTTCTGCGCTTCCATAGCTTTCAGTTGCCGGAACTCCCGGTACACAAAGGCTACCGACACGACAAAGGCGATGAAATCTGCAATCGGGCCTGCCAGCAGAACACCAAAGATGCCCAACCGCAGCGGAAGAATCAGGATCAGAGGAATCAGGAAGAAGACCTGTCTCGTCAGAGACAGCAGCAATCCTTTCAGCGCCTTTCCGATGGCAGTAAAGAAATTGGAGGACAAAAGCTGCACACCATTCACCAGCACCATGAACAGGAAGGTCCGCATAAACAGAACGGCAAACTCGTAGTAGAGCTGGTCTCCGCTGCCAAAGATGGCGATAATCTGCCGGGGGAAAAACTGAAACAGGCAGAAGCCGACAGCAGAAACGACAAAATTCCACTTGATCGCCAGCAGATAGGCCTGTCTGACCCGGTCATATTTCGCCGCTCCAAAGTTATAGCCGATGATCGGCTGGACGCCTTGAGAAATGCCGACAATAATAGAGAGCAGGATGGCATTGGTCTTCATGACGATTCCGCAGGCTGCCAGCGGAATTTCCTTGCCATAAGCCGACAGTGCGCCATAGTAGGTCAGAGAGTTATTCAGCACGATCTGCACCAGGGTAATGGCCACCTGATTGATACAGCTGCTGGCGCCCATATAAAGGGTACGCAGGTTGTCCCGCATATTGATTCTGAAAGAGGACCTTGTGAGCTTGATGGTCTGAAAATGCCACAGATAGCGGACTGCCAGCAGAAAGGAGATGATCTGTCCCAGAATAGTTGCCAGTGCAGCGCCAAAGACCCCCCACTTGCAGACAAAGATGAAAATGGGGTCCAAAATGGTGTTGATGATGGCGCCGGCAATCATACAAATCATGGAATACTTGGGACTGCCATCCGCGCGAATCAGGTTGCTGATGCCATTGGTGAGAATCAGGAACGGCATGCCAAGCAGGGTGATACCAGCATACTCCAAAGCATAGGGCATCACCTCATCCGTTGCACCAAAAATGGTGAGAAGCTGCGGCAGAAAGATTTCTCCAACCAGAAGGTACAGAATGCCAAAAGTGGTCATCAGGAAAATGCCGTTGCCCACAAGTCCCGCTGCCTGTGCCAGCTTCTTCTGCCCCAGGTAGATGGAAAAGCGGGAAGCACTGCCAATGCCGATCAGCAGCGAAATCGCCAGACAGATGGTGGACAGCGGATAGGAGACGTTGGTCGCAGCGTTGCCAATATACCCGACACCCTGCCCGATGAAGATTTGGTCTACAATATTGTAAAGGGAGCCAACCAGCATCGCCATGATGCTGGGAATGGCAAACCCTTTCAGCAGCTTCGAGATTTTCTGGTATTCCAGGGGATTCTTATTCATCAAACTCGTCCTCCATCCGTTCTATATTCAATTGCCTTGCAAGCTGCTTGCCGGTCCGAAACAGCATCCCGGCCAGCAATTCCCGCTCCTCCGCTGACAGTCCGGCAGTCAGGGCCGTTTCAGTCTCCTGACAGGCCGTGCGGATCTGACCGGCGATGTCCAGCGCCCGTTGGGTGGGATACAGGCACCAGGTTCTCTTGTCCTTTTCCCAGGGCTTCCGGATGAGGAAGCCGTTTTTCTCCAGTGTCGCAATCATCCGCACGATGTTGCTTGGGTGGACATAAAAGCTGTTTATAAAGGATTCTTGCAAGATTCCCGGCTGATCGCAGACCTTTAAAAGGTACATATGCTGGCTGCTGTTGATGCCCAGCGGCGCAAGCCGAAGATCCAGCTCCTTCTTGGTCAGCCGGTCGGAGACAGACAGCCATTTCAACAATTTCACACCAATTCCCCCTTTATCCCTCAGTATACATCCAATTGCGTGCGCACGCAATATGAAAAGTTCACAAATTGTCCCGCTGCCGTCCCCACATTTGCTGTCACACCTCCTCTGTCTCGACGCCTGCCGCCATTTGTGGTATACTGAAAGGCAGATTACAACAGGAGGAGATACTATGGGCGGAGAAACAGCCAAAAACCGGGGGCCGGTCTGCGTAGGGGTACTGGCCCATGTGGACGCCGGAAAAACCACCCTCTGCGAGCAGCTGCTCTTTCAGAGCGGCGCCATCCGCTCCGCCGGGCGAGTGGATCAGCGCACCGCCCTGCTGGACAGCGGGGAGATGGAACGGGAGCGGGGCATCACCATCTTTTCCGACCAGGCCACCCTCTCCTGGGCGGGGCGGGAGATCATCCTGCTGGATACCCCCGGCCACACCGATTTCTCCGGGGAGATGGAGCGGGCGCTGGGCGTGATGGACTGCGCACTGCTGGTGGT